>JAOZSR010000008.1:0-63883 GCA_029939575.1 Fidelibacterota bacterium | reverse complement strand
GGCTGCCTATGATACAGGGAACAGAAAACAGGCAGGGCTGACTGTGATACAGGGAACAGGAAATCAGGCAGGGCTGATTATGATACAAGGAACAAGAAACAGGCAGGGCTGACTGTGATACAGGGAACAGGAAATCAGGCAAGGCTGACTATGATACAAGAAAAAAACAGGAAATCAGATAAACTTATATATAAAGTGTTAAACAATGAAAAAACTTTTTAATATTCGTACCAAATACATACTATTTATTACACTAATACATGTAATATTACTATTAGTTTCAATTCCATTACTCGAAACCAATAAATGGTATTTTACAGGAGTTGAATTGTTCATTTTAGTATCAGTTATTCTTTCGATACATCTTTACAACTCACTCATCCGCCCATTAAATTTAATTTCAGATGGAATCGAAGCAATCAAAATCAAAGATTTCAATACAAAATTTGTCAATGTTGGTCAGTTGGAAATGGATAATCTTATTGATGTTTACAATCAGATGATAGAAACATTAAGACTCCGGCAAGTAAGTATGGAAAAACAAAATTATTTCCTGGAACAATTAATAAATGCTTCTCCTTCTGGAATAATAATTCTTAATCTGGACAATAAAATTAAATCTTTGAACCCGCGTGCTCAACAAATTATTGGCATTACTAAACAACAAGTTGGAAATACGGCAATATCAAAAATTGAAAATATATTTTTAAATCAAATAAATAAACTTGAACCCGGTGAATCCACCACCATAAAACTAGATGGTTTAAAAGCTTACAAATGTCAAAAATCACATTTCTTTAACCGTGGATTTCCTCATCATTTTATCATTATCGAAGAATTAACTAAGGAAATATTTAAAAGCGAAAAAAACGCCTACGAAAGAATTATAAGAATGATGTCCCACGAAATAAATAATTCCGTAGGAGCAATTAATTCCATCCTAAATTCTGTACTTGAATTTACATCCGGTTTAGAAAATGAAGAAAAAGAGGATTATGAAAATGCATTGAAAGTAGCAGTAAAACGAAATGAAAGATTGAATAAATTTATGGCCAATTTCGCCGATTTAGCAAGATTACCAAAGCCAAAGTTAAAAAAACAGAACTTACATGAAATTCTCAAATCTATTCAAACACTCATGGCTTCCAATTCAAATAAAAATATTACATGGACAATGAATTTTACTGATAAATCATTTGATATATTAGTTGATGTTCAACAAATGGAAATGGTAATTCTCAATATTCTCAAAAATGCTATCGAGGCTGTAAAAAATAATGGTACAATTGAAATTATTACTCAAAATGCCCCTATTCGAAAATTAATTATAAGAGATAATGGTTGCGGAATTAATCAGGAAAACAAAACTAAAATTTTTACCCCGTTTTTCAGCACAAAAAATAAAGGCCAGGGAATCGGACTTACCCTTACGAGGGATATTTTAATGAATCATGATTTAATATTTTCACTTGAATCAAAGAATGGATTCACTGAGTTTTGTATTAAATTTCCAGACTAATTATCAGGGTATATAAAATACTCCGAACCATCTTGTTTCAGTTTTTATATTAATTCCATTTTGCTTTTATACTTTAGATTATTACATTAACAAAAAGAGGAAATAAAAAATGAAATGTAATGAATTAGAAAACTACCTGAATGAATTTTTAGCAGTAAAAAATTTCCAGGACTATTGTCCAAACGGACTTCAGGTCGAAGGAAAAACAGAGATAAAGAAAATTGTCACCGGCGTCAGTGCATGTGTAGAATTATTCGAAAAGGCTATAGAAAAAAATGCTGATACTATCATAGTTCACCATGGATTAATCTGGAACGGAGATCCCAGGCTATATAAAGGAGGCTATAAACAAAGGATTAAATTATTACTGGAAAACAATATCAATTTTTTTGGATATCATTTGCCCCTCGATGCTCATTCGGAAGTCGGGAATAATTTTCAGATTGCAAAAATTCTTGGATTAAAAGATATCGAACCATTTGTAGAATATAAAGGGAATAAAATCGGATTTAAAGGCAAGTTAAATAATATAAAAAGTGATGATTTCATAAAAAGCATCAAGGAAAAAATAAATCCAAATCTAATAGTTTTTCCTTTTGGACCTGAAAAAATTAATACAGTCGGGATCGTTAGTGGTGGAGCACAACGGGAAGTTACTCAGGCCATTCCGGAAGCAATTGATCTGTATTTAACCGGTGAAGTAAGTGAATATAATCTACATATTGCAAAGGAAGAAAAAATTCATTTTGTGTCTGCCGGCCATCATGCGACAGAAGTTTTTGGTATAAAAAGCCTTAGTAAACATTTACAGGAAAAATTCAATCTGGATGTGGAATTTGTAAACATTAACAATCCTGTTTGATTTTCATCCAATATTATCTCGGTTTATTCATTTATTATATACTGTTGGTCTATTCTTCAAATTGGATAAAAGCATCGTCTCTTTTCATAGGCAAAATATGAAAATCTTTATAATATGACGGTAAATGATAACCAACTTCCTGCAAAATTTGATCAGGAACATTTCTATCAATTAGTATAAAAGGAAAAATTCGATACTGCCCCTGTTTAAAATTCAAAGTGTCTGATGCTAAATAATAAATACTTAAAAATGGATTATTCATATCAACAGTTACTCTATAAGGTTGTGCTGACTGCACATCATGAATTAAAATGTCATTTAAAGAAAAAGGCTCGGGTTGGAAAATCAAACTATAATATATTGGTTCACTTGGTCTGAGAAAACGTGCCATAATCCAAAAATCAACCGGTTCATAAACAGCTTCAATATTAACAATTATTTCAAGGATTTGCCCAATTCCGGCTTTAAAAACGGTATCGCTAACAGTAGTCTCAATATTTAATAATTTTTTAAGATATTTAGTACTCTTCATAGTACCATCCTGCTGAAAATAATAATTCTCCAGCAATTTTCCGTCGGCAAAATCCAGATAGCAGGAATCAAGAGCATAATTTCCTAAATAAAAGTAAAGTTTTACACTTCCATTTAACTTGTATTCATTACCAACAAACATACTGGAATTTATAGAAAATACAAAATTCCCATCCTGGTCAGTATAAAGACCCTGGTTGATTTTTTCAAACCAAACATATACCTGATCAGGTTGACTACCATCATTAAGTTTCACCTGCCCTTTTATCTCCATAATAACAATATCTTCTGGTTCCATAAACGGATTTTCCGTACATCCAAAAAACAAGATTAATAAAATTATAATTATTGGTATGTTTTTAATTTTCAACTTAATGTTATTCCTATTTTAATAAAACAATATGAGCATTTTAACATTTCACATATTTTTTTTACATTATTACCAGTTTTTTTATATCAAATCCAGCTGAGAAATACCAACGCCTGTCCCTTGTAGCAATACCCTCCAGAGCTCTTTCTTCACTAAATAAATTCCTTCCACTAAAGGCTAAATAACATTTCATTTTGCCCAAAATTATTGTCTGCCTGATATGTAAATTAAAATTGTTGAATTTTGGCAAAATCATTTCCTGTAAAGTTCCATCTTCTGCTTCAATTATTCCTCTCTGTTCATTATAAGCAAACCAAACAGTTTCAATATTGAATAATTTTGAAGAGTAACGCGCAGAAACAGTTATTTTAGTATCCGGTTTAAACGAAAACGCAGATGGATCAGAAAAAATAAATTTAGAAAAAGCAACTGTTCCAAAAATCTTTTGGCGGAATAAATTACAATCAAATGCGTTTTCAACACCCATAATTGAAGCATTAGTCCGATTGTCAAAATATTTCATTAAACTATTGGTTTTAAAAATTTCTCTAAACTTATTTTCATATTTATCAATAAAAACAGCACCTTTTATCCGGTATTTTAATTCTTCATCAGGATCATTATTACCAAAATCCCAATCGACTTCAAAATGTTTTTTCATTTCCTTAAGTAGCCGTTCTGATTTATTATCGCTATTTCTGTAGATTCTAAATGATAACTGCTGATATAAAGTTGGGATATTATTACTAACTCCGTAATTAATAAAAATATTTACATCAGAGAGAATTTTTTTTGATTTTAGTACTACTGAAGCCAAATATGAAGTTTGTTGCCAATTAACATCGATTTTTTCAGGATTCACATCCATAACCAAGCCTGGTATCTTGTCAGAAATTATCTCATAATTAATATTCAAATTCATCTTTTCAAAACTCAAATAATCTGATGATGAAGCGTCTATAATTTCTGTAGCTAATGAAAAGGCCTGCTGTTTTCTGGTATAATTTTGCTCAAAGGGATAATAGGAATTTTGGGATACATTTAATAAATAATTAGAAAAATCAAGATCACTTTGGTCACGAACATAATTAAAATACAAATTAAAATTTTCTTTTTCATAACTTTGCCTAAAATCAATTCCAAGGCTTTCATCTTCAATATTTCTATTCCTTGAATTGTCTGCAATTCCCTGGCTATTCTTTTCTTTATATAACTGACTAATCACATTAATTTTAGTTTTGAAATTTTCAGCAAAGCCACCTCTGTATCCAAGCACCTGAAAAGTATGATTGGTAGAAAAATCTTCCTTAAAGGTTAACTGTGAAAACTCACGCCCGGAATCCATAATATTGTAAAAAATTGTATGTTTTGGGTTTCCCGATTTTTCACCAATATTATATATCAGATTTACCAATTGACTATGATTATGCTGATTTCGCTGGATCACAGATGAATCAATTCTGGAATAACTGGTAGAGGAGCCGCCTTCTTTATAGGAGCCATAGCAGGACAAATTCCCAAATTTTTTATAGAGATTCAAATTCCAGTCTCCTGAATCGTAGGTCCCGATTTTTTGTTTAAAACGTAAAAAATAGTCCTGTTCTTTTTTGGGAATCAGGTTAACAACCGCTGCATTTCCAAGAGAACTAAAGGAAGATGAGTTTCCACCCTTTATAATATCAATTTGCTCAAGTGATGATGGTTCGATGATCGAAAGGTCAAAAAGATTATCAAAATTATTATTTATTCTGATCCCATCATAAAGAATAGTGATATTGCTACCTTCCATACCACGTACTGAAATTGTTTTTTTCCCATTATATGATTCTGAGATCATGGTACTACTCTCACTTTGTAAAATATCAGCAGCATCGGAATATCCTTTTAACTCAAAATTTACAGATGATATTTCCGAAACAAGATTAGTTAATTCCTGTGTGTACTCATAACTTTTATTTAACGCTGATACGTTTACATCACCTAAATAGATATTTTTAGGAGACAGTAGAATTAGCTTATTTTCTTCAATATCTTTTACAGAAAACTCAATTTTTTGATATTGAATATGGCTAAAAACAATTTTCAAATCATCTGCAGGGTCTTTTAATTTAATATGAAAAGAACCTTTTTTATCTGTTGTTGTTCCAAAATATGAATCTTTTACAAAGATATTCACATCGGGTATTCTTTTAAAATTCACCGAATCCCGTACAACTCCGGAAAAAAGAAGTTCTTCCCCCTGTAATGAGAGCGTTCCGAGTATAAAAAATATTATTAAAAGTACAAATAGTTTATGTTTTTTTTGTTTTTTCATAACGATCATTGTGTTCGCAATATTAAAAAAAAGGCCGATATATAATATATACATCGGCCTTTAATTAATTGATTATTTTTTGATTAAAACGCAATTTTTAGACAAAAGACATTGTTTCCATCAAAATATTCTGCTGCCCGATAAGTATAATCAACACCTAAATTAACTCCGCCTAAAGTATATTCAAGGCCGGCACCAAATGTTAATCCAAAAATCGGATCAGCTACATCATCAATATCAGCATCACTTAACATTGCACGATATCCACCACGCAAGAAAAGCATATCCATTAGTTTAAATTCGCCACCAACAATTAAATTATCATTTTCATAATTATTGGAAACAAAATTACTACCAACTGTTAACTGATTATTTCCTAAGGTCATAACCTTACTTAAACCAATTTCCAGACTGGAAGGTAATCCATAACTAGCGACTGGTATACCACTGAAATCGCTATATTTTGAACCCTCCTGAAGTCCTTTATTTAGAAATGCTGCGCCGGAATATTCCATGTCAGTACCAATGTTCTTTACTGCGATACCAAGACAAAGACCTTCTACTCCAACGAGATCTCTATATTGCAGACCAACATCAATAGCAAAAGATGAAGCACTTGCTCTCGGAACACTTTCATATATTAATTTGCTTGTAATTCCAAAAGAAATTCTGTCTGTCATTCTTTTTGCCCAGGTAAGTCCAAGAGTTGCATAAGTAGGTGAAAAAACAGCACCGCTTTTTCCATCAGGATCTTCGATAGTTGTAAGCATATTTTCACCAAAACTAAGAGTTTTTACTGACACTCCAATATTACCTGCACGCCCGGAATTGAAACCGACCGCAAAATAATTTACGTTAATGTCTGCAATATAACTCATGCTTGAAAACAATGCTTCTCCTCTGTTTTCAATAACGCTTAATCCGGCAGGATTAAAATAAATAGCATCTAAGCCAATAGTCGCTCCAAGATCAGCTCCACCCATAGCAAAGTTACGACCGCCAACAGGTATTTGGACCTGTACTCCGGATGCCGTTCCAATTCTGGCAGCATCACCGGCAAAGGCAATAGTGCTAAAAGCCAGCAAAACTGTGAAGAGCAACATTAATGAATATTTAATATTTTTATTTAACATTTATTCCTCCTTAGTCATCATTATTATTGTCATACTTTTTAATGACTATTAATAAAATTCCATTATCTGTTTGTCTTGAATAATAAACAGTTTCAAAATTTTCACCTTATCAAGATCAGGCATATCAATATGAGCAATATATGCACCACTTGCTACAGGCATATCTGATTCATTTCTCAAATCCCAGACAAGGAATTGTTCTGTACTTTCCTTTTCAAGCTTCCTGACTTCAAGTCCGGCAAGGTTAAAAAGTCTAATAGTCACTTTAGCCGGAAGATGACTAAATGTTACAAAATCATCAAACCGATTAGCTGATTCACTATTATATGCATAATAAGGATTCGGAAAAACCCTGATATCTTCAACAGCATCTTTTGCTATGTCTATATTTGCAATTACATTTGATTCAGTAGAAAATGTAAACAAATCTGAGCCTTGCTGAATAGGATTATCATAGATAAAATGCAATACATCGCCTGTTGTCCATTGACAATTCCACCAGATTGTATTCCAGGTCAAATTAGAACTTTCTAAATAATCACCAGCCGCACCGGCAATAACATCAGCATAAGGTTCTACTAAGAATTCGCAATACATACGACCTGCAGGATTAAAGGCATAGAATTCAGCAGCTGTCGGATCACCTACTCGATCATAGATTAACATAGATACCTGTTGTGGTCCGCCTGGAGCTTCCATATCCCATACTTCGAATGGAATTCTAATAAAAAATGCAGAACCATCACCAGGGTTGTTTGGATCCGGATGAGTTGCCAGATCATAACCTCTGGCTCCATATATAATCGCAAGAGATCCGGTACCATCTTTGATAGGATGATAATTACCAACTGCGGCATCATATTCACCGGTAAAACGAAGTTCATAATCTCTCTGTAATAAATCAACAGATGTTGTACCAAAGCCATAGGCATCGATAGAACGAGCAGTACCTTCTCCGCCTGACCAACCATGTTGCATATAACTATCTATCATATAGGGTATATCAGTTATCCTGCCATTATCATAAAAATAATTCATATGCCACATTGGACGATATCTTGTTGATCCGTCAGCAAATGTTTGATCAACACCAGCAAAGTCTAATGGAGCGGCATAACCAACAGTCAGGTTTAGTAACATACCATCTACTATATTCCCTGCATCCGCACCAACTTCTTCACCGCCAGCTACAAACACACCAGCATCATCAACGTGATCTACAACAACACCGTTTAGAATATGTTGATCTTCCAATACTACTTCTGCATCATCAACATCTTTTACATTCCAATGTTTAATAGTTTTAAACTCGTAACCAATTTCAGTAAGTGTAATAGTTGCGATTTTGTCAACAATTGCTCCACTATAAGCATCATCCCAAACAGAATAACTAATAGTCATAGGAAGATTTCCTTCTATATCAGCAGAAGCAAAACTCATACTAAAATACATATTACCTTCAATTACTCCAATTGTACTTCTTATAGAATCACCCCATGATACAACATTTCCATTAATTACACCATTTACTGCTAAAGCAGCCTGGCCATAATCAGGATAGTTACCATAAGCGCCATCTGTAATTACTGCAGATTTCGGTGATACACCGGCTGGGAATTCAAATTCAACTCCATCGATCCAACATCCATCAGAGGAACCATAAGACATTGTAAAAACAACATCCACGTCGCCAACTACCGGACTATAGACTGCAGCAGCTGTAATTTCAGTATCAGTTACATCTGTTGTTTTAGCTAATTTCCCTACTGCATCAGGATATATTGTTTCTTTCCAAATTCCGTCACCATCACGATAATAATGCTGCAGATCAAAGAAGACTTCATAATCATGACCAGTAATCTGATAAGGATCAACAACACTTACTGTCATTCCTCCACCAGCTGTTCCTACACTATGTTCAGCAGGAATATCGCCGCCTACTTCATAAGCCAACACGGTTCCAGGTAATGGAGCCTGTGGAATTACTTCAACCGGTATTAAACTACTTTCCAAAGCAGGTTCAGGAACTGCAGGATTACTATTATAATTATAAGCAGTTACAGCAAAATAGTATTTACTACCATTATGTAATTCACAATCGTTAAGATAATCTTTATCAATTATAAAAGATCTCTTTATACCAGAATCGGAACCTTTTTGAATTGGGATTTCTACAATATCACCAACACTGGCTAAAAATTGACTTCCTCTAATATTCATTACATTGTCTTTAATATCAAAAGTTGCAACTAATTTTGCCTGTGTTTTTGGAGCGTCAGCAGAAGGCAACTGATAGACATTATAACCCTGAAAATTAAATCCTAAAATTGGATCGTCAGCTTCAGTAGCTTTAACAGCATCAATATCTGAACCCCATTCAAGTAAAGCAGTATTTTCAAAAGTGCTTAAACTAACTTTTGGTGCCGGAGGTGGAGAAGGAACACCTTCAAAGAGATTGTCATATAAAAACTGAGCATAATCATCATTGAATTTTAATTGTGCTATGGCATTACGGTTATCACCACCTGCCTCAGCTACAATACCACCAACTACAGCAACAACTAATTCCTGTTCATCACCAGGAGCCATTGTAAAAGGTCCTGAAGCGAGACACATTCTTCTGTCACCAGGAGGAAGATTTGATCCAAACGCATCCAAATCGCCGGTCATGGCAAAAGGATCACCATCAACAGGAAATTTTGTTTCTTGTCCTGCGAGCGGGCCGGAACCATGAGTAAAAGAAGAAGGATTGTCAATAGCATCTGTTGGAATATATCCATTCAGTAAATTGTACCATTGCAATGTTCCGTCATAAGTTTGCAGATCAGGATCACCAATAGATGAACCAGCCGCAAAATAACCAAATGAGGTCATTATCAGATTAATTTTGCCGGGACCGACTTTCTTCATATTGAAAATACCATAATCTTCAGCATCATCAATACCATTTTTATTCAAATCCTGTCCTGCAACACCATCTACAAGGGGACCCTGAAAAAAGTCATATCCAATAGCTGCCGGTGGCAAATTAAAATTGCTATAAAGACCATCTGTTTTGAAACCACTATAAGCAAATCCCAAACTTCTATCTACATCACAACCAACCAAATCATCAGTATAAGTACCAACATCAGGATCAGACCATTTTGCTACAAACATAGAATCAATTACATTATCCGATTTATTGATAAAGCGGAATTTTTTAAACATTAATTGTCCTAATGTAGTAGTCGGTTGATTATAAGCCCAGATTGTTATCTGCAGTTCTATTCCCATAGGAGGAGAGCCATATAAATCAGAGGTTCTGGATGGATCAAGATCATTAACAACAAGCCAAAGGACCTGATCCGCACCGGCAATACCGGGTGTACCATCATCATAAACAGGTGCACCTAAATCTGAGGGCCAGTTATTCCAGCAATACTCATAATTTTCCAGAATTTCTTCTGCACTCATATCCATTTCACTAGCTTCTTTCAATATAGAAGGATCGGTAGCGCTTAAACTTGCCCAATCTTTACGAATCCTGTAAATTTGAACTCTGTCATTAGCCATAAAGTCAACAGCACTGCCACTAGCTTCTATCCAACCTGGTTGTGTTCCACTTGCATAGGTTTGTCCACCAACGCGAATATGATCACCTTTACCATCTCCCGTTGTATCAACAAGACCACCCCAGACAATACCGTCCATATATATACAAGTAGAAGTTCCCCGTGGGTAAAAACCACCTGAATCATCTGATGGAGTATGTGCTGATGTAGCATCCCAGAAAATCCAACATCCCCAGTTGGAAATATTAGACATTATTTTTGTTACTGCATCTTGCGTTGTTTTCGCAAGGTTTAAATCTTTTTTTGTATAAATACCTTTTGCCATTGCACTTACCAAAATAAATAATAATATGATAAGCACGGTAGGCAAGGCAAATTTAATTTTCTTCATAATATTCATCTCCTGTTTATTATCCATTCGCTTCTTAATTACCATACCTTATCACCGGATTAGAAGTCAATTTTTACGCCAAAAAATATCTGACGAGGATGTCCGTAAAGTTCATTTCCGAGATCATCCCAATATGACTGACCATTTCTAACATTAACAGCCTTATACATATCAACATATTTCTGGCCGCCATAATTATTTATTGTCGAAGCTGAACGATTTTCATCATTAATATAACCATCATCTTCGGCACTACCGGTCATCTGGTATACATTTAGTACATTTTTACGATTGAAGAGATTATTTATTCTCATATAAACAGTTGCACGAATACTCTTTGTAAGATCAATACTCTTGAAAAAATTCAAGTCAGTAAGAAAAATCCATGGTGTCACAGACGAACCAATTGGTTCAACTGCCTGCCTGGATCGAGTATCATTCATATAATCTGTTCCAGCATCATAAGGTGTAACCTGTCCACCAGCCGGTACATATACCTTTGTAAACGGATGTCCACTGGAGAAAGTAAATAACAAATTAGCACCTAATTGACTAAATAAAGGTCCACCTTCATTTTTACCAAGTTGGTATCTAAGATTAAATGATCCACTATGAGCCTGAGAATAATCTAATGGATTAATAGTTGTAGGTTTCTGAGTAAGTCTATATACTGCACCATGATAAGAAGTACTATTTGAAGCAGTACCCTCAGCATTTGTAAATGTATAGTTTACTTCACCTGAAAAATGATTTATTGGTCTGATAGTAAATCTTAACTCTATTCCTTTTGTGGTAGAGAAATCCTGATTAACAAACCGTTCATAAGATGTACTAATTACTGAATTTGCTGCAACTTGTTGTTTATAAACCTGAACTTTACCTTTTTCATTTTTATAAAAAGCTGTTACTTCTAAAGCAGCATTATCAGATACCTGTTGTTTTAAGCCAACTTCATAGGAAGTAGTTTTAATTGGATCTAATCCAAAACCAATTGGGTTGATATAATAAAATCCTCCACTATAAATCTGTCTTGACATAGTAAAAGTACTTGCATAGATATTATTTAAAGTAGGCATCTGCGCAAATTTTCCATATTGCATATAAAAAACTGTTTTGTCAGTCGCAGGAAATGAAAATCCTAAACGCGGGCTGATAATTACTGATGGGTCTTTTTCTTTCCAGGAATCTTCAGTTATAATACCAGTACTGGTATATACATCCGGATCCATAGGATCTTTTAATTCTTTATCATCTGAATCAAAATAATCCAAACGCAAACCAGCATTAATGATCAAATCATTAAATTCAATTTTATCCTGAAAGTAAGTTGCAAACTGTATGGGATGTTTTGGACCATCTACATATAAACTATCACCATATTTTTTTATATCGTCAACTTCTTCGCCATAAATATCATATCCATAGGCATCTATATAGCCTTCTTGAAACCATGTACCAGCCGGAACATTTTCTATGCTACCAAATGTTTCATAACCAAGTCTTTCGCCAACAGCCGGATCAGCAGTAAATAGCATAACCGAAGGTGAAATATCAAAAGAACGGATAGAGTAGCGTCTAAAATCAACTCCCGCTTTAATCTGATGATGTTTTACCTGTGAAACATAATCCGAACTAAAATTCAAATAAGACTGATTGTCTTTAAAATATAAATTGCTTGGATCGCCATTTCTTTCCATTGGAAAACCACATATTTCATAATCATACATCGGTCTCCATGCATTCCGATATGTAACACCATGTTCTGCAACAGCAGTACTATCATAATATTTTTTCCAATCATGATCAAACCAGGAATCGCCTCTTTCACGACTTCTCTGATAAAAACTTGATTTGAGGTCCAGGTAAGAATTTGAACCTAATATAACAGTTGCTTTGGCTGTTAATAACATTGTGTTACTAACGTTATATGGAGTTCTGTCATTTAAGATATCAAGCATTGGTGTGGTCTCTATATCCCATTGTTGATGAGTATATGCCCCACCTAAGCGTATTTTAACAGGTAAATCTAATAAAAGAGTACCGTTCATTGTATAACGCTCATTTGAATTATGAGGTGTGAATCCATCAGGATATTTAATACTAACAGTATCATGTCCAAAGGCATTGTTGTCCGGATTAGCATCTACGAAAACATCTTCATAATCAAGACCTTCTCTGCCTGTACCAAATTCGTATCCCTCGCTAAATCTGACCTGTCTGTCATCTTCGTTTTCATACTCACCTGCAGCAAAAAAGCGAATTTTATCAGAGAGTAACGGACCACCTAATGTAAAAACACCAATTTGATGACCATAAGAATATGTATCTAAAAACTGTTTTCCTTCTGTAGGATCTGTAAATCCATCTTGCTGATAATCAATAGAACCTGTTAGTTTTTTTCCACCGGTTCTAAATTCCTGTTTAATAATACCGGCATTGGCTCCACCCATTTCTGCAGTATAGCCACCAGCAAGAACCTGCATCTCCTGAACTGCTTCATTAATAACAGTTACAGCATTTGTGTTATTCATAGGATTAACTGCAGAAGCACCTTCTACATAATATCCAACTTCATTTGCACGTCCACCACGAATATGAACGTTACCATCCTGAACAACAACTCCTGCCATACCTGCAATAATCTGCTGAGTTCCACGAACAGGGATAGTTTCCAGTTCTTCGGCAGTAGTTACAGATACACTTGAAGTCGCATCTTTTTCAAAAAGCTTCCTCTGTGCTGTAACAGTAACAACTTCACCTTCCAGAACTTTCTCTTCCAATTCGAAGTTTAATTCGGCTGTAAAGCCTGAGGTTACTTTAAAATTAGTTACTAAAACATCTTTGCGTCCCATATAAGTAGCTCGGATGGAATAAATTCCACCTGGCACTCTCATAATAACGTAATAACCATCAGCATTAGATGCCGCACCTAATGTTAAAGCTGCATCTTCAACTATGATATTAACGCCCGCAAGGGGTTCGCCGGTTGTTTTATCAACGACCGTTCCTGCAATTTTACCCGATGCTCCGAAAAGCATAAACGGCAAAATCACAAAGATTAGACAAAAAGAAAACTGTCTTACCATACCATTCCTCCTTAATTGTTAATACTTACACCATTCCTATCTTTTTTTTTGAGTCTTCCAAGACTAATATTAAAATTTATTTAGATAATTTCACCTCTCTACTTAATTATTTTATATTTTTTAAAATAAAGAAATTGAACAATTTAATGATGATTATTCTTAACACTTCCCTCGTCCTGTTTTTTATAACAGAAGAATGTTAACCATATTCTTGTCTATTGTCAAGTTTTTTTTTCTAAAAAACGGTTTATAACACCTATTTTTTAAAAAAAATTGTGATGTATTACACAAAATACCATAAATATTTTATCAAAAACAGTCAGATATTTACAAAAAAAACCAATCAACTATGAAGTTTTCACACAAACATTAATTAAATATTATAACATTTCAAAAATCAATATAATATATTATGATTCATAATACTGGAAAAATTCGATCTTGTCACTAAAAGTAATTGTAGTATTGAATAATTTTCATCAAAAAGAAGAGGCAATTCAAAATTTACACTCCCATAGAAGATCAGCATGAGAACTATTGCCTATTATTATTTAAAAGGTAGAATAAATCCGAACAGAAATGTTACGCTCATATTCGAAATATCTTCTTCATTTTCATAAATCGGGGTAGTTCCGATATCCATCCGGAATTCTGTTGTTATATGGGGACTCAAATGAAAACCACTTCCTAAAATAAAAACAGATTCACCTGGGGTTAATTCAGGCATGTTTGAATGAGTAAGACCCTGAAGATCTATATTAATTTCTTCACCATCCTGAAAATAACTATATTCGTCTGATAAAAGAGTTCCGCCTGATGCCCCCAAATACATAAAGAAATTTCTTTTTGTATTTGGAAAATTAAATTGTACAAGAACAGGTAATTCCAGATAGTTTCGATAGTGTCGAATTTCGAATTCATTTATTTCATAAGAATGTCCTTTTGGACATAAAAACAATTCAAGACGCAATTGAAGGTTTTTATTAATTGAGTAACTAAAAAATGTACCAAAATTAAATGCCATTGGACGTGGTTTGTAAAATTCAGAAATATCCTCACCAATAACCCCTGATGTATTTGGACCTGCCAACAGGCCAAATGAAATTTTTCTTTTTGAGCGGGAATAGGACTCATTGTTATTAATTTTGGGTTTTGGTTGGTTCTGTTTTGTAACCGACGGAGCGATAACCTGGGAATTTTTATTATCAGCCTTACTTTCCCGGGATACCTGGGTAGTTTGTTGTTTTTCAGGTACTATTGTGGCAACCGGATTTGCTTCTCCGGCCAATTCTTCTGCAACTTTCTGCATTCCGGTTAACAGTAATTTCCCAATATTTCCTTCATAATCATAAATTGCGGTTTTTAAAATCTCGCCTGACTCAACATCAATAATACGGGCTGCAATTGAAAATACTGCTCCAACTCTGCTTATACTTCCGGCAACTACTCGCTCAACCTGAGCTAATTTACCAATTTGAATTGCACAGTCAGTTGATGTACAACCACTCAATTGAAATCCCTGTTCTTCTAAAATTTCATCAATTTTTTCCCGTTCAATGACTCTAAACTTACCGGTTCTGTACATTTCAATCCCAAGTCTATCACTCAATGCACTGGCCTCATCAGTATTTACATTTTTCCCAATAAAATCCAATACAGCAATCTGAGTCTGAGAAAATAAACAAGTCGATATTCCCAATATTATTAGTAAAGTAAATAATGTTTTCCTCATTTAAAGACTCCTATTATTACTAATTATTTTCTCTATTGAACAATATCTCTTCTATTTTTTTCAATGGTACCAAGCAAATATATATATAAAAGATAAATATTTTAACATGAAAAACAAATACAATAAAAAATATTAGTATCAAAAAAATAGAAAATGCAAATCTTGTTCATTAGTTATCCTATTTCTTATCCTTGATGGCTTCGTAAAAAGAATCGAAGCTGTCTTTCCGTCGAAAGCCGGACATAGTCTGAGGAAGCGTAGCAACGAAGAATCTCGTCTACAATGGGCTTGGGATTCTTCGTTCGAAACTCTCTCAGAATGACTCGATTTCCACTTTTTACTAATTCATCATCCTTATATTAATAATTTATAATGTTAAATGTTTCAAGTTTTAGATGAAATATCTATAAAGAACTGATTATCCTTTATGCCAGGTTAATCAGAGAAAAAAAACCTAATATTCATTTATATGAATTTTATCAAACGCCAATTTATCAAATTTTTTACTCTCTCTTTTTTCCTGGGGATATCCAATCGCAATTATAGATTCTACCTGCATATAGGAAGGCATTTTTAAAAGTTTCTGTACATATTCTACTGAACTAATTTGATTATCATGTCTCCTGTTTCTGATTTGCACCCAACAACTACCCAATCCAAGTGACTCTCCGATTAATTGAATAATTATTGACGCAATCGAACAATCTTCAATCCAGACATCTGATTTTCTAACATCTGCACAGACGACTATTGCCAAAGGAGCGTTTTTCATAAAAGCGGATCCATGTTGCTTTGATTTTGCTAAATCTGCTATCAAATCTTTTTGATCTACAAAAATAAATTCCCAGGGATCAATAGCTCTGGAAGCCGGTGATCGCAAGACCCCTTCTTTTAATATTTCTAATTCTTTTTTATCTATTTTCTGGTCTTTAAATTTTCGAATAGTACGTCTTTTTCTTAGTAATTCTATCATAAATTCATTCCCAAATAAAAAAATTTTCCATTAAAATAAATTAACAGAATTATCTAAAGTCATGAGGATCTTTCTTGATGATTTTATCCTTGTTTTGACTAATAATTATAATACCGGCAATAACCAGGCAAATTGGAATTATATACTTCCAGGAAAGATGAAAAATCTGACTGACCAATCTATCAAGAAACCAAAATTGATTCAAACCCAACAATAATCCCACAACGATGAGAGTTATCCCAATTGCAATTTTGTTGTTTGTAAAGTTGATCATCTTTTCCTTTTTTTCAAAATAGTATCCCTTTGGCTCCATAGGTATAATAATCCAGGCAACAATATAAAAAAATAATCCCGCTCCGTGAAATAATAATATTAAACTAATCAATCTGATAATTACCAGATCAATCCCAAAATACCTTGATAAACCACCACAAACACCACCTAAAATATTTTCTTTGCTGCTACGGTATAATTTTCTTTCCATATTTTATTCCCATGTAAATAACAAAAATTCATCATTATTAAATATAATCATTAATAAATTAAACCTGATTATTTTTAGAATCAACTTTTTAGTAATGTATTACTATTTACTTCGTCGTCTAAATCCTTCTCCAATAACCTCATGTACATTATTAACAATGATAAAGGCATCGGGATCAATATTAAGCACAAGTTCTTTAAGCCCCCCCACTTCTTTCCTGGTACATACTGTAAATAACAAATCTCGCTTTTTTCGTGTATAAAAACCTTTACCATCCAATAGTGTTCCACCACGCCCCATTTCTTTTATTATAGCATCCATTATCTCATCTTTCTTTTCGCTTACAATATAGAATGAACGGGCATAATCAAATCCATCAATAATCAAATCAATTACCCGAGAAGAAAAATATAGTCCAATAAAGCCATAAAGAGCCAGATTGATATCTCTAAAAGCTAAACCTGCAATAGAAATAATAAAGAAATCGACTAACATGATACTTGTTCCAATAGATAAATCTGTGTACTTATTAATAATCTGCCCAACAATATCTGACCCACCGGTTGTACCCTTAAACCGGAATACTAGTCCCAGACCAGCTCCCAAAATGATTCCACCAAAAATTGAAGCTAAAAGCGGTTCCGTAACAGAAGATTGTGCAGGAAGGAATTTATTAAATAAATCTGTCGCTACGGATAGAAGTATAAAAGCATATAATGTTCGGGAACCAAATTTTTTACCCAATATTTTTATTCCCATAATAAAGAGAGGTATATTGAATATTAACATCATAATACCCATTGGCAAATTAAACGAATGATACAAAACAATTGCCAGACCACTTACACCTCCGGGAGCAATTTTAGCCGGTGCCAGAAATATCACAAGCCCAAGTGACATTATAATTGAACCCATTCCTATCATTACATATTCATAAATTATTTTTTTTACACTCTGTTTTCTTATCATTTTAAACCTCCATTATAATTATTTAAACAGTTTATTAATGTAATTCATTTTAGAGAAAAAATCCTTTGTTTTTTTTATAAAATCAAAATCAGAAATAGGCTAAAAATTACATTTTCAAAAAACTGTATAATAAATTATATTATATATAATTAATCTAATACAGGAGAAAACATGAGTGAAAAACAGAATTTAACTTTAATAATATCATTCCTTTTAATTTTTAGTATGAGGTGCTCGACAATGAAATTTCAAATGCAAACAGAACCTGGTCAATATGCTCATAATTTCAAGGTAGAAATAAAGAAAAATCTGGAAACGAATTACCTGCTATATTTACCGGAAGAATATAAAACATCGGCAAAAGAATGGCCATTAATTCTATTTCTTCATGGAGCCGGAGAAAGGGGAAATAACCTGGAAAAAGTAAAAGTCTGGGGACCTCCAAAAATTGTCGAAAAAGATAAAAATTTTCCTTTTATTGTCATTTCACCGCAATGTCCGGAGGGAGACTGGTGGACAAGTTTTCATCAATTAGAAGTTTTAAACACTCTTGTTGATAATGTTGTAAAAAATTATAATGTCGATAAAAGCAGGATCTATCTGACAGGATTAAGTATGGGAGGCTATGGGACCTGGGCATTGGCTTGTGAATTCCCTGATAAATTTGCAGCAATTGCCCCGATTTGCGGAGGCGGTGAACCAAGAGTAACCAGGAAAATTAAACACATTCCAACCTGGGTTTTTCATGGGAAACTGGATAATGTAGTTCCTTTGCAGGAATCTGAAAATATGGTTTCAGCATTAAAAAAATATGGCGGAAATGTCAAACTCACGATCTATCCTGAAGCAAACCATAATTCCTGGTCTAAAGCCTATAATGAATCCGGTTTATTTGAATGGTTTTTGGAACATAAAAAATAATTTCTATAATATTTTTCATAACCAACCAGCACTTTCTACTGAGGCAAACCAAATTTAATTCTAAAAGGAGTTGGCCGATTGTTTTACAAATTATCCATTATTGTATCCAACCTGATTATTCTTCGCGATATCCAAGATTTAATATATTCAAAATCTTTTTCAAAGTCATCATCATCATAATATTCATCAGTAACCGGCCAACGTTTGATATTTCTTTTATAAGCACCGGAATTATATAGCAATTTATAATATTCATCAAATCGGCTAACAATAAATTCTTCAAGCAAAATATTTTGACGCAATTCAGCATACCTGGATTTTAACAATGCTATGTAAAAATCTTCCTTCATCAGAGGATTAAGTAAAAAATTATCATTCCAGTTTTTTTTCCATACATAAGGATTCCATTTCGAACTAAAAGCATATCGTCCAAAAGTCGCATCCAAATCCCAGGGAACAAAAAAATATTTTCCATTCTCGTTTCTTGCCAAAAAATAATTTCGCCCTGCATTATCTAAAGCAGATGTAATCATCAGTAAAATATGAAAATTGACAACATTGTTAATATTTACATATTTCAGTATCTCAGATTGAAATTCCCTTTGCCCGGAAGACTCTATTAAATTTTGCAATTCAGTTAATTCCTCCCAGGCCTGAAATATTCCTGCTCGATTTATTTCATTCGGATACTGTACATTATATTTTTGCCTGAGTTCCAATTGGTCATTAACTGCTTTAAACAAAATTGAATTTTGTTTAGATAACTGTAATAATTTTCTGTCAACACGTTCTGATAAAATATAAATACCAAAATATTCATTATTCAAAAACAATTCAACATATTCACCTTTTATTGTAGATTGACCATCATTTGAATAAGGTATTTCCCAAAGATCCAAAAAAAGATCGTGTGAAATTCTATTTCGCATAAACGAGCGATCCCAGTAAGCAGCATCTAATATCCAGTCATCATCTTCCCTCATAGATAAAATTTTTTGCTCTTCCTTGGTAGCCCAGTTGTTTTTTTTGCGGAATTCAAAACTAAAAGAATTTTTTTCTAAACGAGATGTTGAACTTCCCCGTTTTTCCATAGCAATTTGACAGGTCTGAATATTATCAGATGCATCAGGGGCCGTCAAAATAAAAGAAGCCGGCAACCTGACATCATCCATTATTTGAGATGAAAAAATCTGAACAATTGGAATTCCAGTGAAAATCAGAGAATATGGCTGTCTTGAATCCTCATCTTCTATTGTCACAGTTAAAGTGTCATTAATTGATATATTTTCAAATATATAAACATCACTTTTCTCAACCAGAGAAGAATCAATATAAAAAAGATTGTTTTCCGGAATTGAATAATGAATAATTGCTGGAAAATCATCTGATTGATAAAATTTTTTAGGAAGCGGAAACAGAATTTGATGCTTGTCATAATCAATTGCACAAATTGAATTGTTAAATTTAAGGTAGCTGATTTTGGCTGATAAAGAATTTGTAGGATTGGAAGTGTTAAAAAAACATGCCTCCCAAAATAACAGGATGATCAAAATTAGAACATGAAAATATTTCACTTTTTATCTCTGGAAAAATTCAAAACTTTTCCAATAGTTAAACTATATTTTGGATATTTATAAATATGCTCTATTGATTTTGCTCCCCCGGTTTTACTAAAATTAGCCTGGGATACCGAATAAAAAATTTCAAGGTAAAATCTTTGTGATTTTAAATCTTTAACAGCAAAACCAAATCCATAATAAAAATCACCACTTTGATTTTCAAATTCTTCCATTTTATCACTGGTAATGCCTACCGCAGAATATCCTAATCTGTTTAAAAAACTAACTTTAAAATAATTTCTACATAAAAAATCATATTTTAAAATAAAATATATTGGCATTGTATTAAATCCAAATGTTTCTAAATCATCTGAATTTGATCGTAACTCACTTTCATAGCAAAATCCACCTCCAGCACCAATTTTTTCAAAAAGATAATGCAAATATTCAATTTCAAAATGAAGGCCATAAAATAAATGGGTTTCAATATCATCAATAGTAGTAAACTCAACATCTTTAATCTTGCTGTTGAGTTTGAGTTTACCTGGTATATCAACTCCGGTTTTGAAGTATAATTCCTGGCAAAATATTATAGATGGAAAAAGCAGTAAGTAAATCAGGATTGTACATTTTTTCAAATTCACACTCCGTATTGAGCAATTAGACTCTATTTTTCAGTTATCGAAATAATTTTAAATTTGTCTTTTTCTCAACTCTTTGTAAAATATTTGTAGAAATTGCACTATGTCTTCTAAGCAAATCCGCTTCATCAATGTTGACCAAATTCCCCTCTTTCACAACAATTTTTCCATTGACAATAACATAATCAACTGGTTGTGCGGGCAGTGAAAATATTACTGCTCCCAGAGGGTCATGTTTCGCACCGGAAAACTCTAATCTATCCAGTGAAATCATTATTAAATCTGCTTGTTTTCCAACTTCCAGGGTTCCAATATCATCACGTCCCAGAACCTCGGCACCTCCTTTTGTTGCCATATAGAAAATTTCTTCAGCTGACAACCATTGAGAGTGTTTTCTCAATCTTGATAATAACATTGAATTTCGTAATTCATTGAGCATATTGGAAGAATCATTGGAAGCTGATCCATCAACTCCAAGGCTTACTTTTACATTTTTGGATAACATTTCTTTAATTGGCGCTATTCCTGAGCCAAGACGCATGTTCGAGGTTGGACAATGGGAAATTCCGGCTCCTTTATCTCCAAGTTCATTAATTTCTTCCTGATTTAGAAAAATAGAATGAGCAAACCAGGCGTTTGATCTGATCCAGCCTAAATCTTTTAGATATTGAAAAGGACGTACTCCAAATTGTTTGAGGCAAAAATTCTCTTCATCAATAGTTTCTGCCAGGTGAGTGTGAATATTCAGATTATATTCTTTTGCCAGGGCAACAGTTTTTTTCATCAAACCCGACGTAACAGAAAAAGGAGAACAAGGGGCCAGAGATATTCTGGTCATAGATCCTACAGAATCATCATGATATTTTTTTAATAAACGAATAATATCTGCAGTAATTATTTGCTCTGACTGAATTACATCATCGGGAGGTAACCCGCCTTTAGATTTCCCCAAAGACATCGAACCTCTGGTTGGTTGAAATCTAATCCCGGCTTCAGTTGCTGCTTTTATTTCACTATCAATTAATTCTTTTGATGTTTTGCCCGGAAAAAGGTAAAGATGATCTGAGGTCGTAGTGCAACCGGATTTTAACAATTCGCCAATCGCAAGTTTTGCACTTACAAAAAACCCCTCTTCATCAATCTCTCTCCATATCTCATAATTTGTTAATAACCAATCAAAAAGTGGGGATTGTTGAGTACAAAAAATATTCCTCGTAAGAGTTTGAAAAAAATGATGATGTGTGTTAATTAATCCTGGCAGCACAAGCATTCTTGAGCCATCAATTTCAATATCGGCCTGATGGTCCGATGGTTCCGGTCCAATAGATTTAATTTTGTTATTTTCAATGTAGATATGACCTTTTGAAAAACTACTAATATCAGACCTATTACCAGCAGTAATACAAAAAGACGGATTTTTAATTAGTATATTATTAGTCATTTGAGACCTCTTTGATTGAACTGTTTTATATAAAGAATATTATAATTGTCATTACTATAAGATAATATTGTGGGAATATTAAAAATATTTTTGTCGTTTTAATAATTTTAATGCATCTCTTACAGTTCCGGATTGTTTATCAAAAACTGTAATATCATTTTCAATCAATAATCTACATCCAACAGGATCAATGTTTTTGGAACAAATTACTAAATCAATATTCTGGCTAATCAGGAATTGAGCACAGAATATTTCCCATCCGCTAATAGTTTTTTTATAAGGATTTTTAAAATATGTATATTGTCCGGGAGATTCTGTATTAAAAATTATAAAATAAAAACATTCGTTAAAATTTGGAATAATCGGAACATCAAGATAGTGGTTTTCTGCTGGTATTGCAATTTTCATATCATTCTGTAATTTAGGTTATTAGATCATATTTTTTCATTTTACGCCAAAGAGTAGATTTATTCATTCCCAAAACTTCTGCCGTTTTTTGTCTATGCCCCTCAAATTTTTCCAAAATTGCTTCCAAGGCGATTTTTTCAACATTTTTTAAAGGATCCTCGTAAGAAAGAATTTTGTCAATAAATGCATCATTACCTGATATTGGAGCGATTTCCGTTTGTTCATTTACCTGTTCATTAACTTGTACATCAGGCAAGAACATATCCACTTTTGAAATTATCAAATCATTACAATTGAAGTATGCTTCTTTAAGCTTGGTCTCCAATTCATTAAAATTACCAGGCCATGAATAGTTAATCATTTGACTTAATAATTCAGGTGTAACAGATTTGATTTCTTTATCATACTCTTCATTAAAAATGTTTAAAAAATGTTTGATAAATTTAACAATATCAGTAATTCTTTCTTTTAAAGTGGGTACATAGATAATGTTATCCTGAAACATTGTATAAAGCCCCGGAAAAATTTTATCTTCTAACTCATCAAAGGGAATAGAACTGGATAAAACAACTCTGCATTTCACAGGCTCCACCAATTCTTCTTCATCTTCAATGGCAGGTTTTGAAATAGTTTCGTATAATTGTTCCTGGATTTCCATAGGAAAATCTTCAATTGATTTAAAATATATAGTACCATTATTTATAGTATGAATTCTCCCCGGTACAAAAATGGCATCATCGTTTACAAAACCGAACAATTTTTTCTGAATAATATTTCCAGATTGCATTTCATATTCTTCGGCAAGCAAATCATAGGTAAATTCTTCAAATTCCGAAGATGAGTTTTCACTTCTTTCATGTAATATCCGCGCAACATGAAGTTTGCCGGTACCTTTTGGACCATTAATAAATACATTTTCATTGAATTCCGAGATATTATCAATTTCTGCATATACTTTTTCCATGGCCGGATTATCTTCAATGATATAAGCAGATTCCGGAAGAGTCGGTAATGTTTCGGCAACAACATCTTTTGCCTGTTCTATTTTTGGAGAGATTATACATAAAATATTTTTTACCTCACCGGTCTCACTTAATATATAACCTGCTGTTAAAACACCTGAAGAATCAGATTCTTGATTGTTATTAATATTAATTTCTCCTGTAAAAATAAGTGTTTTCAGGTTAACTTTTTCTTCAGTACTTTCTTTTTCTTCTTTGCTATCATCCTTATTTTCATTTTTTTCAGAAGTATATTCATCTATCATTTCCAAATTTTCTTTTTTAACACTTTCATCACATTTTAAGAAAGATAAGAAATCCTGCTTCTTTTCAATTCCATACTCAATATTAATGTCCTCTTCTACCGGAATTTCTGAAATGAAATCAAAAATAGATTTTCCAATTATTTCCTCAGATGTCCTTTTGAATAACTTTAAAACATTAGAATTATTAGAAAGAATTTTTCCTTCCTGATCAATTGATAAAATTGACTCAAAGCAGTTATCAGTTAGAAATTTAAGGTTTTGGCTAAAATTGTTTTTCTCTTTAGTAACTTTATTTACAAGTTGCGATAATGCAATATGCGATTTTGTATTTCTAAAAACAAAAATGAGTTTTTTGGGTAATTTACCTGGTTTATTAATTGGAATTATCGACGAGATTACATTCATCGATTCATTTTCTGACAATTGTTTTGAACATTTTATGTTTAGAGATAAATTATAAAATGCCCTGCCCGAACTAAATGTTTCTTCAAAATAAAACAAATCCTCCTTTGGATTTGTTAAAAAAGTTTCAATCAGTTTACCATTATAATCTTTAATATTGAGACCGGAAATCCTCAGAGCAACCTGATCTATCTCGTTTATTTTCATTTTTCTATTAACAATTAATATTCCATCTGTCGCAGCAATTTTTTTATTTTCTGAAATAGATTTTTTCTTCATTTATTTAAAATGCCTTACATAAAAAGTTATATTTTTTGCTGTTGAAATTTAAATCCGTCTAACTATTAATGTCAAGTGTTTTGAAAAAAAAAGTTGCAAAGATGCAATTGAGTTGCATTTTTGCTAATTATTGTAAAAAAAAGGGATAGTTAATATACTATCCCTTCCTCAATAATATGTACAAAAATTTACTTTAAAAGATCAAATGCGATTAATAATGTTAATAAAGAAAAATCGATTAATTGATCAATTTCAACATATTCATTTTCCACATGAAAAGCTGTATCATCACCAGGACCAAACCCAACTGCCAGCACATTTTTCATGTTCAATGTTTTTGCATAGGTTCCACCACCCATTCCAAAGGCTTTTGGCTCTACACCTATAATATCTTTTGTATATTTCTTAATAACGTCTACAATTTCATTATCAGGATTAATTGCATGAGGTTCATTCCAGGCCATAACATTAATTTCAAATTTGCCATTCTCAACTTTATCAATACATTTTTGTAGTTGGCCAATTACCTTTTCTTTGGTCATACCAGGAACAGTACGAATGTCTAAAATAATTTCACAGGTTCCCGGGACAATATTAGGAGCTGCACCACCATGAATTTCTCCAAGATTAAGACTAGGATGCCCTAAGACATCATGTACATCATAATCAAATTTCATTTTTTCTATTTCTGCTACCAATTTTGCCATCATAAATACCGCATTAATACCAAGTTCTGGCGTTGATCCATGGGCCTGTTTTCCTTTTGATTTGATTTTGAATACTGTGCGTCCTTTTTCTGCGATATCAATCCCTTTCATATTTTCACCAATGTCAGGAATTATCGCCCAGGTTGGATCAATTAAAGCTTCATCCATTAAATATCCGATTCCATAATCTATTCCATCCGGGTCTTCCGCTTCTTCATCAGCTAAAGCAGCAATCATTAACTGACCATCAATTTCCTGGTCTAACTCCAACTTTTTCATAATCTTGGCAGCGAGTAAAATTGACACAAGTGGTCCTTTATTGTCAAGTGTGCCTCTGCCATATAACATTCCATCTTTCTCAACCACTTCGAAAGGATCAGTATCCCATCCCTCTCCGGCTGGAACAATATCCATATGAGCTGGCATTAACAGTCTTTTCCCACTCTTATTTTTTCCTATACCACCAATAATATTTGGTCGACCTTCCATACGTGAAAACTCATCATATTTCACATCAATTTCTGACAGAAATTTTTTGACAATATTTCCAACCCGATATTCTTCACCACGAAATTTTAAATAGGGATGTTCGCTAAGTTTTTCCGAAACAACATTTACAGTTTTTTCAGCTACCATTTTTGTAATTAAATCAACCATCTCATTTTTAATAGATTCACGATTTTCCTTAAAATATTTTTTTAATTTCTCTTGAGGATTCATTACATCTCCTTTTTTTCTTTATACTGGACTAACTTGATTTACTGAATTGTATTTTTTATCCAATAGGTTTTACTTAGTTCCATATTTAATAAAATTAATAATATCCATTCGTGTAAAAATTTTTCCAATATCAATTAAATATAGCCAGAAAAACTCCGGCTGCTATTGCTGAACCAATAACACCGGAAACATTGGGAGCCATTGCATGAAAAAGCAAATGATTATCATTATCATATTTTTGGGCAAAATGCTGAACAACTCTGGCTGAATCCGGTACAGCCGACACTCCGGCTGCTCCAATCAAAGGATTAATCTTTTCCTTTAGAAACAAGTTCATAAATTTAGCGAATAATAATCCAAAAAATGTTGCTACAATAAATGAAAAAAGCCCCAGTGCAAATATTCCCAAAGATTTAGGAGTAAGAAAACCAACATTCACACCATCAACAATTCTGCTTGCCTGGGTACTTGCTCCAACAGAAAAGGATAATAGTATAGTGCAGATATCCAATAAGGCGTTCCCTGCTGTATTGGCAAGTCTTTTAGTTACACCACTCTCTTTTAGCAAGTTTCCTAATCCAAGCATTCCTACCAGGGAAAGAGAACCAGGCGCTATTAATGCGGCCACAAGCACAACAATGATTGGGAATAATATTTTTTCCAGACGACTGACTTTTCGCGGAGATTTCATTCTGATTTTTCGCTCTTCCACGGTAGTCAATAATTTCATAATTGGTGGCTGAATCAGTGGTACCAATGCCATATATGAATAAGCTGCAATTGCAATCGGGCCCAATAATTCAGGAGCCAAATTCGAGGCTAAAAAAATTGAAGTTGGTCCGTCCGCCCCGCCAATTATTCCAATAGAAGCAGCCTGAACATCTGTAAAGCCAAGCATTAAAGCGCCGAGAAAAGTTATAAAAATACCAGTTTGGGCAGCAGCTCCAAGCAAAACTGATTTAGGGTTAGAAATTAAAGATGAAAAATCAGTCAAAGCTCCAATTCCAAGAAAAATTAATGGAGGAAAAATACCTGATGTAACTCCATAATAAAAAATACTAAATACACTGTTTTGACTGGCTCCGTTTGCAACTGTATCATATACTCCAAGTGGTAATCCGGGCATATAGGGAATATTTCCCACTATTACTCCAAACCCAATTGGTAGTAGAAGTAAGGGCTCATAATTTTTTGCGATTGCCAGATAAATTGCACCGGCTCCAACAATTATCATGACCAGATTTCCCCAAGCCATATTAGCAAAACCGGTAGTAGAAAGAATTTGTATAATCAAGTCCATGTGCTTTCCCCGACTATTCTAAAGTAATTAGGACAGAACCTTCATCAACAGAATCGCCCTCTTTTACCAATATTTCTTTTACAAGGCCATTATTCTTTGCCCTAATCTCATTTTCCATTTTCATAGCTTCCATAATCAATAGCTGTTGGCCTGATTTCACCTCATCCCCAACTCTAACATTGAGTTTCAATATTAATCCGGGTAATGGTGCTACTATTGAAGATGCATTTACCATTGATTTCGGACGATGTAATTTGACCGGTGTTCTGTTTGTATCAATAGAAATTGGTTCCGAATTATGAACGAGTTTTGGCTGAAGATCCGATACCTGCTCAATTCCAAGGTCTTTAAGTAATACTTTGTATTTATTATCATTTACAGTAACAACAGCATCATGGGCGTTAAATTCATTAATAATAACAGAATAATCTTTCCCATTTATTTCAAGTTCTATCTTTTTTTCTTTCATTTACCAATCCTTGTGAGAATTTATTAACTAAATTAAATTCGTTCTCTTTGCTCAAATTTTGATCCTAAACTCCAGGCAGAACGATTTCCTCCATGTTTAAATGTTATTTCGGTTTGAAGTTCATCAAAATGAATTTTCCGATAACACTCTATTCCTACAGAAATTGCCGTTAAAATATCATCTGGTATTTTGTTAGGACTAATTTCAGGAACAGTTTCGGTTTTTTTATCAACAACCTCTTTATTTTGATGGGCTTTATGAAATATTTTATTAAAAATTATTATAGTTAAAGCTATAAGAACTAAACCGGCAAAAACAATAATAATTCCACTAATAGCGATATTAAATCCATTATTTTTAATTATATTTTCAAACATTCTTGCTCCTATAACGGAATATTACCATGCTTTTTAACAGGAATATTATCTCTTTTATTTGCCAGCATTTCCAACGCTTTTATTAATTTATATCTGGTGATTTTTGGCTCAATAACTTCATCAATATATCCTTTTGAAGCAGCGACATAGGGATTTGCAAATTTTTCTCTGTATTCCTGAATTTTTTTAGTCAATTTTTCACCGGGATTATCAGATTCTTTAATTTCTTTACGAAAAATGATTTCACTGGCACCTTCAGGACCCATTACAGCAATTTCCGAAGAAGGCCAGGCATAACTAAAATCCCCACGTAATTGTTTGGAGTTCATCACACAAAAAGCACCACCGTATCCTTTCCTGGTAATAACAGTAATCTTTGGAACTGTTGCTTCGGCATAAGCAAAAAGCAACTTTGCCCCATGTTTAATAATACCGTTGAATTCCTGATTAGTGCCAGGCATAAATCCGGGCACATCTTCAAAAGTGATAATCGGAATATTAAAAGCATCACAAAAACGAACAAAACGCGCTGCTTTAACCGACGAGTTACTATCAAGGACGCCAGCCATGTAATTTGGTTGATTAGCAACGACACCAACAGATTTTCCATTTAAACGGCCAAAACCAATTATAATATTTTGGGCATAATATTTCTGAACTTCCATAAATTCACCCATATCCAAAATTGAATATAGAATTTTTTTCATATCATAAGGTTTATGGGGATTGTCAGGAACCAAATAATTTAATTCTTCATCGATTCTATTAGGTGTGTCTTCATTTTCCAGGAAAGGTGTATTTTCAAGATTATTCTGAGGAATATACTGAACAAGATCACGAATTCCTGCAAAAAGACTTTTCTCATCATCATAAGAAAAATGAGTAATTCCGGTTTTGGTGGCATGAGTATCAGCACCACCAAGTTCTTCTGCAGTTATATCTTCGTGAGTTACAGTTTTGACAATTTTAGGCCCGGTCAAAAACATATATGCAGATTTTCTGACCATAAAAATAAAATCTGTTAAGGCTGGTGAATAAACCGCTCCTCCGGCAGCTGGTCCGACAATTGCACTTATTTGAGGTACTACACCGGAATATAAAACATTATTAAGAAAAATTTCCGTATAACCAGCCAGGGAATCGACTCCTTCCTGGATTCTGGCACCACCGGAATCATTGATCCCAATGATTGGTGCTCCGTTTTTGGCTGCCATTTCCTGAACCTTGACAATCTTTTCGCCCACACTTTTTGACAATGAACCACCAAAAACCGTAAAATCAAAGGAATACACAAAAACAAGTCTGCCATGAATTGTACCATACCCGGTCACAATCCCATCACCGTCTATTTTTTTATTTTCCATTCCAAAATCGGAACAGTTATGGGTTTTGAATAAATCAAGTTCTTCAAAACTTTTATCATCTAGTAAAAGAAATATCCTTTCTCTGGCAGTAAGTTTTCCCCGCTCGTGTTGTTTATCAATATATTTTTGCCCACCACCAAGTTTGGCTTTCTCAATTTTTTCTTTTAACTCAAGGATTTTTCGTTCCCTGCTCATCAGGACCTCATTTAGTTATGATTAAAAATAAATTTATTTCTGGCATATTTCTGTTAAAACTTTGCCAGAACTTTTTGGATGCAAAAATGCTATTTTAGTACCATGTGCTCCATATCTCGGAATTTTATCTATCATATTAATACCCTGTTCTTCCAAATATTTTATTTCATTTACCACATCATCGGTTTCATAAGCAATATGATGGATGCCTTCACCCTTTTTATTGATAAATTTTGCAATTGGACTCTCTTCTGATGTAGGTTCAAGTAACTCGATTTTGACTTCTCCGATTTTAAACATGGCTGTTTTTACTTTCTGACTATTGACCTCTTCCAGGTCTAAAAGCTTAAGTTTTAAAATATCCCGGTAAAATGCAATATGATTTTCAAGCGATTTTACAGCAATTCCAATATGATTTATTTGACTGATCATTGCTCTTTAAACTCCTTAATAAATTGTTCAATTTTCTTATTAATTAAAGTATAAGGGCCAACTTTTTCATGCAAAATATTTTTGACCCACTGATTGATTTTTTTTTCAATATGTAAAAATTGGTTTACTTCTGATATAATTTTCTCAGTGAAAATATGATTAATTTCATTCACAATCCTTTTCTTGCGTTTTTCCTCTAATATATTATTGCATCGAATATACTTAAAATAATCACGATAACACTTCACAAGATCATCAATTCCCTCATCCAAATTAGCAGAGGTCAATATAATTGGATTTTTTTCTTTATCATTTTCAGATTGATTTATATTTAAAACATATTCAACTTCAGCATAAAGTTTTTGGGCGCCATCATGATCTTTTTTATTAATTACATAAATATCACCAATTTCCATTATGCCGGCTTTCAATGCCTGAATCTCATCACCCATCCCGGGTACAAGGACCAGTAATACCAGGTCAGCCAAATCCATAACCTCTATTTCGGTTTGCCCGACCCCAATTGTTTCAATAATTATCAGATCAAATCCCGCAGCATCAAAAATTTTTATTGCATCTGCTGTAGCAGTAGCGATTCCTCCAAGATGCCCTCTTGAGGCCATAGAACGTATATAAACATCATCATCAGAAGCATGATTTTGCATGCGAAGCCGGTCTCCTAAAATCGCACCGCCGGAAAATGGTGAACTGGGATCAACAGCAATAATTCCAACCTTTTTCCCAAGTTTACGTTCTCGTTTAATTAATTTATCAACTAAAGTGGATTTGCCAGCTCCCGGCGATCCGGTAACTCCAATTACCTCTGCTTTTCCACAAAAAGGATATAAATAATCAATCAACTGCTCCTTTTCCGGTCTGTTGTTTTCTATACAACTAATGGCTTTACCAATAGAGCGTATATGCCCTTTTAAAACTTTATCTCCAAGTTCCATTTATTTATTTTTCTTTTCATTATTTTCAATAAAACTAATTACCTCTTTAATTGAAGTTCCTGGAGTAAATATTGCCTTAACTCCTTTTTCCATGAGAGATGCAATATCATCTTCAGGGATTACCCCACCACCAAAAACAACAATATCATCCGCTTCATTCTTTTTGAGCAAATCTATTACCTGAGGAAAAAGTTCGTTATGCGCTCCCGATAACAGGCTAAGTCCAATATAATTAACATCTTCCTGGATTGCTGTTTTTACTATTGATTCAGGTGTTTGCCTTAATCCGGTATAAATCACCTCGTAGCCATTTTCTTTTAATGCCCTGGCTATATATTTTGCTCCCCGATCATGTCCGTCCAGACCTGGTTTTGCAATTAGAATTCTAACTATATCAGTCATTTTGACTCCTTTGATCTTTATAAAACAATTGATTCCTGGTATTCACCAAACACGCCTCGTAGTACTCCGCATATTTCCCCTAATGTAGCATATTCTCTTGCTGCATCAAGAATAAAAGGCATTAGATTAAGGTCCGGTTGTTCTGCTTTTTCCTTTAAAACCTTCAAACAATTTTGAACCATTTCATTGTTCCGTGAATTTTTTACTTCATTAATTTTTCTGATCTGTACTTCCCGAAGATTAGGATTAACTTTTAAAATGTCTCTTGGCGGTTCTTCTTTAGAAGTGAATTTATTGACACCAACAATGATTCTTTGCTCTTCTTCCACTTCTCTCTGATAGTTGTAAGCGGAATCCTGAATTTCTTTTTGAACATATCCTTGTTCAATTGCGTAAACCATACCACCGATTTTTTCAATTTTATCTAAATATTTCCATACTTCTTTCTCAATTATATCGGTCAGATTTTCAACGTAATATGAACCAGCCAGGGGATCAATTGAATTTGTTACACCTGATTCATGAGCAATAATTTGCTGAGTTCTCAGTGCAACTCTCACGGAATCTTCAGTTGGTAACCCAAGGGCTTCGTCTTTGGAATTTGTATGTAAACTTTGAGTACCGCCAAGTACTGCAGCCAGGGTTTGCATAGCAACTCTAACTACATTATTATCAGGTTGCTGTGCTGTCAACGTGCTCCCTCCGGTTTGAGTATGAAACCGCAACATCAGAGATTTATCATTCTTTGCGTTAAATTTTTCTTTCATAATTTTCGCCCAGATTCTGCGAGCAGCTCTGAATTTCGCTATCTCTTCCAACAAATCATTATGGGAATTAAAGAAAAAAGATAAACGCCCAGCAAATTTATCTACATCAAGTCCGGTAGCAATTGCAGATTTCACATATTCTATTCCATCTGCCAAAGTAAATGCCACTTCCTGAACAGCAGTAGAGCCTGCTTCTCTAATATGATAGCCGGAAATACTGATCGTGTTCCATTTTGGTACTTCTTTTGAGCAATAATCAAAAATATTAGTAATTAATCTGAGTGAAGGTCGTGGCGGGAAGATATATGTTCCACGGGCAATATATTCTTTTAAAATATCATTCTGAATTGTTCCCGTTAATTTATTTTTTGCAATACCCTGTTTTTCGGCAACAGCAATATAGAAGGCTAATAGTACCGATGCAGGTGCATTAATCGTCATTGAAGTTGAAATTTTATCAAGTGGAATTTTGTCAAACAGGATTTCCATATCTTTAAGAGTGTCAACAGCAACTCCAACTTTTCCAACCTCACCAATACTCATGGAATCACTTGAATCATAACCAATTTGAGTTGGTAAATCAAAAGCTATTGATAGGCCAGTCTGCCCCTGGTCCAATAAATATCTATACCTTTTATTTGATTCTTCTGCAGTACCAAATCCTGCGTATTGTCTCATAGTCCAAAAACGCCCTCTGTACATTGTTGGCTGAACACCACGGGTATATGGATATTCCCCCGGCAAGCCTAATTTTTCCATATAATTTTCCAGATCACTACTTTTTGGTAATGAAACCCTATCAGATGGAATCCAGGAATTTGTAACAAATTCCTGTTTTCGTTCAGGAAACCTATCTGTGACTTTTTTTAAAGTAGTTGATTCCCATTTTTGAAATTTTTCATCCATTTTTTTATCAAAAGACATTATGTTATCTCCATAAATTTTAATTTAAAGAACAATTTCATTACTATCACAAAAGTTATGCCATTAAATCATCAAAAATAACAAGAAAAAAAATAAACTTGACACTTTATAAAATTCAAGAAGTATATATACTATTAACATATATTTCTCCTGTACATAATCATTCAATAAATTTTTTTATTTTTTTGTCTTTATTTAGTTTAATAACAAATATTAAAAAAATGTAAAGACAATAATTATTTCAATATGAATTAAATGAGATATTACAAGAATTGATAAAATTTAAAAAAATTCTAACTTTAAATAATTTCCTAAATATATTATTTGTAAAACAACTCTTCAATTCACCTAACACATTAACATACAAAATATTAGACTAATAAACTTTGTCATTATTTTTTTTCAAAACTGATAATTTCTCTGTTGATTTTTTGTTATTAAATATTAAATTACCCCATGAGAAAAACTGATTTTAATTTTTTAAACCCGACAAAAAGATTAATGTATGAGCAATTATCCCGCTCCTACAAAATGAAAGAGCCCCTAAAAACAACATCCTGGACTCCTTTTCCAAATAAATTATTGGAAAGCACAATCACTTTAGTAACTGTAGCCGGAGCCTATCTCAATAACCAAGAGCCTTTCACAAATGAAGGAAAAAAATCCGATTACAAATTTAGAGAAATTCCTTTAAATTTCGACCCTGCGGATCTTAGATTTTTTGCTCCTGATTGGAATATTGACGAGGCGAAAGAAGATTATAATGTAGTTTTTCCCCTGGGAAGACTTATACTTCTCCAGAAAGAGGGGAAAATCGGCAAACTAACAGATAATAGTTATAGTTTTTCCGGAATTTGTGACGATGAAAAAATGTTTACTAGTAGTGTTAAATCATTAGTTAACAAATTACAAGAGAATAAAAGCGAGGGAGCCCTAATAATCCCGACTTCTTATATGACTGGCGAAGCGGCTTGTAAAATGGCAGCAATCATCGAAAAAAACAAAATTTCAACCGCAGTTTTATCCCCTTTTTATGAACAAACTGCATTTTTTGCACCTCCAAGAAGTGCTTTTATTAATTTTCCTTTTGGCCGATTGCTCGGAAAGGCAAATCATATTACTCTTCAGACTGCTATATTAAGGGATGTATTGCGACTTTTTGAAAAATCTAAAAATCCCGGTGAAATTCTTAATCTAAATTATATTTGGTCTTTTGAAGAAGTTCCTGTTTAAAAAATTTATTTTAAAAATATATTTTAAAAAGCCGGTTTTACCGGCTTTTTTATTTTTTTATATAACTCAGAAAATAGGAACCTTAAGATTGAAATAATAAAAATTCATTAAAGTTATGAGAAATTTTCCCATTATTCACCAACCAAGATAAATGACATTATTTTCAAGAAAATTACCAAATATAATTCTACACTTTCGGCAAATTAATTAAAAAATTTTCATTTATTTATTTTCCTTATTTAAATTTGTATGAAATTGTCAATTTATTTACTAAATCTGTTTTGTTTGATTCGTCATTAAAATGATATTGAACCATTTCAACATTTGGCATAATGTTTATATTTTTTGCCAACTGAAAATCTACTCCAGCCACTATAAATGTCTGATTATAATCGAGTGCTTCTGATACTTTATATTGAGCAATTTGCGCCATTACATTTATCTTTTCAGTAATTTTTATAATTACAGGGACAACAATTAAATCAACTGTGCCTATATGTGCTGATTGTAACAATACATCTGTTTGATGAGTAAATTGAAATCCCGCTCTGAATATATCGGTTTTATATCCGGCAAATATATGAGATGTGATTTCCTTATCTCTGCCTTCACAAACAAAAGCATCTCCATATACCTGGATTGTTAGATTTTTGATTGGTGAATAATCAATAGCAGCAGCATAAAGTTTTGTCATAGCTCCTGTTTTTTCTGACTTGTTACCTTCACCATTTCCGGCTATTACATGATATCCAACCTTTCCTGCTAATTTACCTTTTAAACCAATTCCAAAATCTCTTGAACTGCGAATCCCAAAATAATCACTACCTGTTTTTTGCATCTTACGATAACTCCAGAATTTTTCCATTAATCCAAAAGCAGCAGAACTCTGAATTCCATAATATAGTGAATGGTTTTTATTTATTTTCCATTTCAGATAAGCATCTTTTACAAAAGGCTCCATTTTTGTCTGTGAAAATGGAGTATTTCCCATTTCAAAACGAATTCTTGCGCTAAGGTTATCTAAAATTTTATTGTCAAAAGTTAAGTATATTCGTCTTATCTGAAATCCAGTATTTCCTTCAAAATCCTGATTAATTTGTTTGAACTCCTTTGGTTTATAACCGGAATGTGCATTTGAGTCTGATTTTGTTATGTGGTAATAGTCGCTTATTACAGACCCGGAAATTTGCCAATCAGAAGTAGTTTCTGAGGCATTTGCTATGAGCAAACTACTGATTGATACTAATAATATTAATAATCTATTTTTTAATTTTATCTTCCTCATTTTCTTAAGTCCTTTTAATAATCTTTAATTCCGCCTAATTAAAAAATCAATATGTTAACCTAAAATTAATGAAATGTTAAACTTGTGTTAATAATTTTATATCCTGTCAACATTATCATCAAGTGCTATAATTTCATTTTACTTATTTGATTTATAACTATATTTTTTTAACTTGCTAATTATGAAATATCGTAAAACTTTGGCTTATTTAAAAGGAGAAAAATAATGATGTTTTCTTGTAATAAACTGATTAATAATATTTCCCGGATTATCACTCTGCTAATCATATTTTGTGTGAATAGTTTCGGGCAGACCAATATTACAGAAGAACCACGCCCCAAATGGATTGACAATCCGCCTCCAGGTGTTTTTGTGGGAATATCTCATAAATTTGCTGAAGAGGCTGATGCCAGAGCTGATGCAATTTCTTCAGCAAAAAGAGAGATCATTGAATCTCTTGGTGCTGTTATTTCCGGTGAAATCGTTGATCAGGTTATTGAGACTTCCGGTCAGGTTGAGTCAGATAACGCTTATGCCAGCTCAAAAGTAAAAGTTATTTCCAAAAATATTATTTCTGTGAAACCTGACCAAATTTATATAGAAAAATGGAAAGAAAAAACCGGTCTGATGAAATTCAAAATCGAATACAGAGCCTTTGCTTCTGTTCCATTTTCAAAAACTAAACACAAAAAATTTATAAACGACCTGATTAATGAAACAAAAATGGTTGCTGAGCAGGGATTTGCCGAATCAATGGAACTTGCAGAAATGGGGAAAATCTTTATTGCTATTGAACAATTGAAATTAGTAAATAATAATCTCAAACCTTTACAGGAATTAATCGGTATTGCACCAACAGTAAAAGCAAAATTGGATTTTTTCTCTGATAAAGTTCTGGCAAAAATCACTAACCTGGAAACCGGTATCAGAATTGAAGGCTTGGATTATGATCAATTCACCAAAATAGGCGAAGATTTAGCCAAGCCCTTGGTTTTGACAATTTTTTGCCAGGACGGTGACAAAAAATATCCTATGTCCGGTTTACCTGTTGTTTTTAAAATTCTCGAAGGTAAAGCAACTATATCATCCAAAACCTATACTAATCAGGCCGGACAGGCCAACTGTAATGTAAGACAAGTTAGTTCGGGCGGAAAATTAAAAATTGAAGCAACAGTTGACTTCCCAGATCAATTTAAAGGTGAATCAAATAAATATCTTTTTGAAATTCTGTCTGACAACAAAATAATAATTAAAATTATTGAAACAAATTTAGGACAGCCAGTTAAAATTTCATACCTTGAAAATGCTTTGTTAGAAAGATTTAACAATGCCGGTTTTACAATACTGGAGAATAATATTTTCCAGGAAATTTCCGAAGATGAAATCAAATCAGAATCACCCCAAAAAATCATGGAAACTGTCAAACAATCAGGAACTGACCTCATTATTCTGGGTACTGTTAGCAGTGGACAAACCAATAAAGTAAGTGACAAATTTATTTTTTCCTGGGCGCGGGGGACTATTCGAATTTTTAATGTAAAAGAACAAAACATTGCCGGGAATTTTATCCTAAATAATAAAGGTGCCGGAAATTCTGAAGAACAGGCCGGAATAAACGCAATTACCAAAGTGAGTGACCAGTTAATTACTAAAACATTCAAAGAATTGGGATTGGAATAACCTATTGAAAAAAATTATCAATCCTTTTGCCAAAACTAAGAATTTTAACTGTTTTGGCTGCTCTCCAAAAAACGAGATCGGTTTAAAACTGGAATTTTTCTTAGAAAACGATTGCCTATTATCTTTTTGGGAGCCAGACCGGGCTTATGAAGGATATAACAGCATTTTACATGGCGGAATTCAGGCAACTATTATGGATGAAACAGCAGCCTGGGCAGTCAATGTTTTACTTGGAACCGGTGGCGTAACTTCTAACATTAATATTAAATACCTGAAACCAGTATTCCTTAAAAAGGGTAAAATAAAGACTAAAGCCTTGCTCAACAATCACAAAAAGAGGCAAGCCATTTTTGAAGTAGAATTATTTGATGGCGAAAAACAATTATGCGCTAAAGGACTTGTTGAATATTTTGTTTATCCTGAAAAAATCGCAATGAAAAAACTCGGTTTCCCGGGTAAAGCGGCTTTTGTTAAATAAATTTAATTGAGTGTGGAGGAATGTTAATTCACATTTCAGTTTTTTGGCAGGATGTCTTAATCCTTTTTCCTCTTTTCCTTCAATATCATTTCTCAAAAATCAGATAAGCAATAGTCAAACCATCAGACAACAGACCTAAATTTATTTTAACCAAAGATTAAAAACATAACATGTTTTTATCCTACAAATTTAATTATTCCTATTAAATTAAAATTTCCTAATAGTTGCGGTTTATATGGATTGTTTTTAAATTCAATAAATTAACTACGCACTCGAGATAGGGTTTACATGATGATTTTGAATAGAGATTTATAACAATTATTATAGTTCTTTAAAAAAGCATTTTTGTATTGACTTTTTAAATAATATTTATAAAATATAATAAACAAACAATTAAGGAATAGGGAATATTATGAGTGAGAAACCGAAAAAAAAGAAAAGATCAGTTGCTTCCAAATATCCAACAAGACAGGCGTTGGTATATTCCGGAGCGGCATTTTTAATCGTTATCGTTGGTTTGAAAACAGTATTAAATGTTAATGAAGAGGGCTTTGGCCTTATTGAATATTTAACAATTGGAGGGCTGGCGTTAGAGTTCAGTATGTTGCTTTTATATGCCTGGACAATTTATACAGCCGGAAAAGAGGCATATAAACAAACCCTGGCCGAAGAAGCCGCAGCAGAAGAAGAACAAGAAGAAGAGGATATTTTTGAGATTAGTCCCCAGGATATTCCTGAATTTGTAGATGTTATGGCAACTTTTGCCAGTAAATCAGGAAAACTGTCAACACAAATTGCTGAAAATAATTTATTATTAAAAAATCAAGCGGAAGAACTGAAAAAAGTTACTGAAGGAATGAATAAATTAATTGATGAACAGGTTTCACTGAAAGTACGCCAGGAAATCCAACGAATATTAAGTGCAAAATAAAGATATAGTTTTTATTAAACTAATTACTGTCAGGTGACTAATGCGCAAAAAAAAGTTTAAGAAAAAGTTTCATGCTCGTGTTGAAATATATTTTGTTATTTATCTTGCTACAATTATTAGTTTTTTTTCTGTAGAAGGAGAAGTAAAAGAATATAAAGACAAAGTAGAAAAAACAATTCTCGCGATTGCCAAGGACAAGGTAGAGCAGCTTGTAAATATCGGGCAAATCGCACCTTATCATGAAAAAGAAACATTAACTTTGAATTTGCAACTCAACGGTTTTTTTGATAAAAATTCACTAAAAGGCAAATTACTGTTCAAAAAAACAAATGAAAATGGTTTGGTTGAGGGTGCGAAAGTCTTTGAATACAAATTATCTCCTTTGAACCAAGAAGAAGGAGATAAGTGGTTTACAGTAACTATACCAAAAAAAGATTTTGAAAAAGAATTGAATGTTGCTTACCAGGTGACTGCTGATTTAAGTGTTAAACCACAATTTAATGAAGAATTGCATGAGAAATGGATGCATGCCTACAAAGATGAAGCTATTGTAAAAAAATTGATTTCAGCTATAAAACAGGTAGGTAGAATCCCATTAAGCAAAACCTTTCCCAATAAAATTGTTCCAATCGGGGTTGGAGCCGCATCACCATTTACAATGCAAACACCAAAGGACTCATATTCAGTATTACAAGGGCTAAACTGGGAAGTACCAATTTATATCGGTGGTGTTAAAGAAAATTCAGATTTTAGAATTTCTGTTATCCAGGGTTCTGAATTAGTAACTGATAAAATTGTACGAACTCCCGAAACCATTATTAAAGGAGTCGGGTTAAAAAGTGGCCATATTAAAATAGTAGGTACCAGGAATAATGATGATGAAAAAACAAGTGTAGAGTTTGGTCTCAATGTACGACCACCTGTTTGGACAATCGCTCCAACCGTAAAACAGATTTATTTTGGAGAAGCTTATACTTTTGATGGAAGTTTAAGAGGTATACCTATAGAAGATATTTCTGTAGAAGTAAGCGGTAATGCAGTTGAAAACAAACGAGTTAACAGCGCCCAAGTACTTTTTGATAATTTTGATAAAGAAGGGACAGTAGAATTTCAGGTCTATGTTGCAGGGAATAAAATTAACTCTATGAGTCATCAAATCCAGGTTTTAAAGCCACCACCACCGGAAATTGAATTTCTCAGTAGAGATGCTGGTAGCAATAATGTATACTTCAAGATTACTACTTTTGGAAAATCAAATAAAGTCTTGAGATTTCAACAACGCGGTGGAATAGTACGAAATCAACAAGAAGGCGAGCCAGTAGTTATTGGAAGTAAAAAACAATATAAATGGTTAGTGGAAATTGAAAAACCATTTGAAGAAACAGCATTTCAGGAAATTAGTTTTAAAATCTGGGATGAATTAAAACAAGTCAGTGAACATCGTAAACAATATCAGTATAATTATTAGCACAAAGGGGACGCAATGAAATTACCAGCAAAAATCATGTTATTATTATTCATTCCTCTACTTTTAATCGGGCAATCACAGTCCGGGGCAACTGTAAAAGCATGGATAGTAAAAGATAGAAATTTTAGCCGTGAATTTTTACGAAAGTATATTGACACTTTAACAAAAATTGACCCAATGGCTGATCTTGAGATTCAGGAAACAGATGAATTAAGAGTCTTTGTAATTCTCAGGCAAAATGTTGAAACCGAGTTAGATAAAGCCTACGCTACCAGCCGAGGCGGTGCCTTAAACAAATTAGACAAAGAAATACTAAAGCAACTTCCTCCGGAATTAATCAAATCATTGGTTAGCCGGCAATATGCCTGGGATATGTTAGAGGAATTTGAAATATCCGAATCTTCGGGAGATATTGTCAGCGTTTTCAAAGAACGAAACTATAAACAATGTAGAGATGCATTTTGGTGGACTCATCGCCGGGTAGACATTAGGGTTCTTCAAAGATTATTTTTACGAATCAATCCCAAATTTGCACTTGCCCTGGAATTTGGACAACCTGAAATTGGTTTTCCTACATCGTCTTCCAGCACGATGAACTTTGGATTAGCCACCGAGGTTTTTAAGTTTTACATGACCATGCCATCACGATATCCCGGCTCCTTAGGTAATGGACACCCACTTGATGGTTCCTATGGTGGTGGATTAAAATTTGATACACCAACTTTTGGCGGCTCTGTAAGTTTCCAGGATATGGATTTTCGTAAAAGTAGTGAAGAACTGACATATTATGATAATAAAGATGTAATTTACTCCAATTCAACGGGATCTATTTATTACAGTTTTACAAACAGGATCGGTTCCAGTGAAGATGAACCGGGCTTTAAAATTCCCCAGGGTTCTTTAAGAATGAGTTTTGGAGCATGCTACTCACAATTTGTATATGGCCATACTGATACTCTGGAGGGAGAACAACATAAGTTTATAGAACTTGACAGAACTGATCCTATGGAATTATTGCAGGGTACTGTCAGGGCGGAATACGCATCTGATATGAATGATAAACACTATAATAAATGGAAATTGGCATCACAACTAAATATTAGTATGACCGGTTTTGGAAGTCTACAATTTTATGTATCCCGGACTATTCTTGAATGGCTAAGTGTTGATCTCTCTGGTACTTTTTTCTGGAAGTCATTGGACTTTGACACAAAAGGTAATAAACATTACGTTGCTGATGTTGACCCGGATACCTTTACCTGGAAACCCGGATGGTTGATAACTCCTTCAATTTCAATTTATTTCTAAGAGGTGTATTATGACACACAAAAAAAATATCCTATTATTTTTAATGATTTTGGTTATGCCATTATTACTAAATGCAGATTTATTAAAACAACTGGATGCAAGACGCTTTGAAGCCTGGACAATCGAATATGAACCCTACAGACTATTAGTAGAAAATGCCGTAATTGAATATGCCAGCATTACAGGTGATGATATTCCTGAAATATATCCGGGAGATATTCTTATTGCCATTCGCAGTAAATCACGAAAAAATCAGGTTTATCAATTACGATATGGTTCTCATGTTTCCGGATTTAACGTTATTGAAAGTGAAATGGTTAACTGGGTACTTGGTTCAACCCTGATGATGACTATAGCTGAAAAAGATCAATATTATCATTTAGATACAACCGCTCCTTTCCAGGACACCCAGATAAAACCCGAATTGGATTATTTAAACAAAGAATTATTCTGGACAAATTCCAGTTTATTAATCGGACTTAGCCGCTCCATTTATCGACTTAGTAATTCTTCCGGCCTTCTTTTTGAATGGGGAAATGAATTAATGGGCTTACCACACGCAGATGCCGGTACAATGCGAATTGGAGTAGCCACACCGGTTTTCAAACTCGGTATGCAAATGCCTTCATTAATTGATATTGGAATTAGACCAGGAGCAGAAGACTGGGAACGTCTCAATGGTGGAATTGGTGGTTTTGGCGCCTTTAATTATAGCAATTTTTATGGTGAATTAAATTTTTTAACCAATACAGCAGATGTTTTATCCAGTGATCCATCTATTAATAAAACAACTGATTCATTAATAAGTTATATGGATGTTTCGGGATTAGCTTATGTTAATTTTGGGGCGCCTATGAAAAAAATGAAAGGTGCTTTTCAAATAAAACCGGGATTCGCATTTTATAGAATTGCAAATCGAAAAATAGTTGATGTCGATGGTGAAAAAAGACTCATATATCGCAATAAAAATCGGGAAAATGAACATTTTAATAATGCTAATGAAGTGGGTTTTGGATTTTTCCTTAGAATGGATTATTCTTCTGCCTTGGCACATAATATATATCCAAAATTTTTATTCTCAATGCAATTAAATAGTGCAACCAGTTTTCTGTCTAAATTCACTCTTAATATTAATGAATCAATCGCTTTACCAATTACATTTGTTTATTATTTAGATGGAGAGAACAAAGATTATTTTCCACGCTTTGCAACACACTTTGGAATTCAATTCAGGTTGGATAAATTCTAATAAATCCAAAAAATAATTTTAAAAGCCCTTTTTTCTAAAAAGGGCTTTTTTTATTCAGTTGTTTTTAGGAAAAATACATTCTATATTTATAATTACTGATTTTTTCTGGTATGTATTGACAATAATTAAAAAATGAATTGATGAAAAAAAAATATTCAAATAATATAAAACTAATTCTATGCAGCTTCAATTATAATAAAAAAGTGTTTACCTGCCGTAAAAAAAAGAAAAGTGGACAGGGAAATAAATCCAACAATCAGATTATTAGAAGCATTTTAATTAATTCTATAACTGTATTTGCTTTTATTTCAATTTTAATTATTCAATCAGCAACCCTATTTTGCCAGGAAAAATTATCTCTATCAGATTGTTATAAAAAAACATTAAAAAAAGATAAGATTCTAAAAATATATGAATTGTCAAATGAAATTGCTAAGCAAAATATAGAAAAAGCAGAAGCCGGGAAACTTCCAAAAGTTTATTTATCAAGTCATTATAGCAATAATTTCAAAACCCCGTCAGTTTCTCTTTCTGAAAACAGATCTATGCAATTTGGTGCCAAGAATTCACTTGGAATAAACCTTCATTCAGAAATGGATGTTTTTTCCTTTGGACGATTATCAAATGCTATCGATATCGCGAAATCTGAGCAAAATTCAAAATTATTAAGAATGCAAGAAGATGTGTTTTTGTTAACAGAGAATATTTTAAGAATTTTTTATATAGTATTGTATCTTCAGGAAATCAGAGAATTATATCACCAGAATATCAACCAAACTGAAAAATTAATGGATATATCAACTAATTTTTTTATTAATGATAGTTTATATTATTCTGATTTTTTATCAGCAGGTATTATGATGAATCAATTAAAAATTGAATTATCAAATATTGAAAAAAATTATAAGATAGAAAAATTAAATCTTTCTTCAATAATTGGTATGCCAGATTCTGCGTTTTCAATTTATGGCGACTTTGGATTTGAATTCGCTACCAATCTAAATTCTCAGGGATTGATAAAAATTGCTTTGGATACCCGATTAGAAATTAAACTGTTAGAAAATGAGATAGAAATACGTAAAAAATATATCGACCTTGCAAATGCTGGAAATAAACCAAAAATTTCATTGTTTTCCAATTATGGTTTTGCCAATGGATTTGATCCATTAAGACCAAATCGGCTTGTTGATAATTGGAATATCGGGTTAAATCTGGCAGTTCCAATTTTTGAACCCTTTCCTTCTAATGAAAAAGCCCTGCAAAATCGATATAAATTAATGATAGTTCAAGCAAAAGAAGAACATATAAAAAATAAGATAAAAACCGAGGTTCAAAAAAACTTACTGGATATTGCAAACATCGAAAAGAATCTTGAAAAATTAAGCAATAATATGATTAGTTCCGGCAAACTATATAAAGTCTTCTTAACAAAATATTCAAATCAGGAAATTACATTTGAACAAGTTAAAAATGCATTCCTACTCAATCATGAATGTGAAATGGAATATGCCAGAGCAATTTATCTACATATTGGTTCCCGCATCACACTTTGTAAAACAATTGATGATTTTTCCTGGTTTATCCCAACCGCAAACTTAAAAGATCTGTCTAAAGATATTGGTAATTATTAAATTACAGACTTATATAAAAAGGTACTTACTTGTCAGAAAACGAAAAAATTATTTTAAAAGGGTTAGATTTAAAAGAATTAGAAAATTGGGTGACAGAAATCGGGGAAAAACCTTTCCGCGCCAAACAGGTTTTTCACTGGATGTATAAGCAAGGCGCCATGAGCATCTCCGAAATGACAAATTTATCAAAGAAATTCCTTAAAAAATCCGATTCTAAAACTGTTATTTCCTTGCTAAAAATCAAACTGGTTGCAGCATCCAAAATAGATGATACCAGAAAATACCTTTTCCAACTAAAAGATGGAGAATTAATTGAATCTGTTTATATGAATGATGGAAAGCGGGTCACCTTATGTCTGTCAACAATGGTTGGATGTAATATTGGATGTCCTTATTGTGCAACAGGGCTAATGGGATATAAACGAAAATTAACAACCGGGGAAATAATTGATCAATTTTTTGTAATCAATAACAGTGAAGACAATCCAATTACCAATGTGGTTTTTATGGGAATGGGTGAACCCTTTTTGAATTATGAAAATTCTATCAAGGCAGCAAAAATTCTGAATAACGAAGCCGGACCTGCATTATCAAATAGACATATTACAATTTCTACATGTGGTATTATACCAGCCATAAAAAAAATTGCAGATCAGGGTTACAGGTTTAACCTGGCCATTTCTCTAAATGGAAGTAATAACAGACAACGAGATGAATTAGTACCAATTAATACAAAATATCCTATTAATGATCTTCTCGAAGCTGCAAAATACTATTATAAAAAAATCCATAGAAAAATCACCTTTGAATATATTTTAATCAAAGATTTTAATGATACTCCTGAAGATGCAAAGAGATTGATTAAAATGTTAAGTTCATTACCATGTAAATTGAATATAATCCCTTTTAATGAAAATAGTCATGTTAAATATAAATGCCCTGATGAAAACACCATTAATAAATTTATGAATCTTATTATAAAGGCGCCATTTGTGGTTACCATCCGTAGGAGTAAGGGGCAGGATATTTCGGCAGCCTGTGGGCAATTGTATGCAGAACATTCATAAAGGCTTTGATTACTTTGTTCATTTTTAAAATTTTGTGTATTAAAAACATATAAACCTGTATGATTTTTAACTAATTTTTTACTTTAATAGTATCAGGCTGTATATCTTTAAAAATCCATCAGTAATACATATAATTGATATAATAAAAAAATGCCACAACTAAAGTGAGGGATAGCTGTGGCATGAATATTAAGCAAGGGATAGGAGGAGATTACTTAATACTTTTATTAAGGAGTTAGTAAATTTTATTTCATCTTTTCAAAATACCCTTTTTATACAATAAACTGAGTGTTTTGTTCCAAAAATAAAAAAAAAGGCTTCAAAAAAAAGAAGCCTTAAAACATGTTTAACTGTACGGATTGATTAAATTACTTTATGTACCAATAAACCAACCATAACAATTAATGCTACTAAAATTAAAGCAACACCCATATTACCTTTTTTAATTTCTTCCCATTCATTAATGTCAGTTGACAGCCAATCAAAAACTTTGATAGCAAGACCAACACCAAAAGAAAATCCAAGTGAAGCAACAATTGCCCAACCAATTCCCTTTAGATACATTGCAATAGTATAAGACCATGAAAAAGGATCCATAAATTCCTCCATTATTTTATTGTTATTTCAAAGATAAGTTACTTTCTTCATAAAATCACTATAATCTATTTTATTAGACGAATAATCCAAGACATCTTCTTTTTTAACAGAAGATATAATTTGCATTACAGATTTATATTCAATATTCACAATAATTATGACACTTTCAATATTAAAATTTGTTTTTTGTATTGCTTTACCAGCTGCATAATATCCAACTAATAAACTCTTGTCAAAATTATTTCTGGTACTATTCATTGTAATTGTTAATTCCTGATTTCCATTTGGCAACTCAAGTAGACTCATCATGCTATATTCCATTTTAAGCTGATATGATGCACACACTCTCTGTACAATTGATAAAAATTGGGAATTACCAAAGGTTAAAGATGAAATTGATAATAAGATAATAATTAAAAGAAAAATAGATTTTTTACTTTTTTTCACTATAATACCTCCTGCTATACTCAATTTCTTTGTTAATTTTATAAAATATTTTCGTCTTTGTCAATTGATTTTTTAGGCTCTATATGATTCTTAATGGTTAGTGGAATTTAAGTAAATGATTTTTTAAGATCTCTTTATATCTTTTTAGATTAATAAATGATAACAGCCACTTAACTGGTTTTAAAATTTCCAAAAGCGGCCATTCAAATTGTTACATACAGTAGAAAACGCAGGACATTACTTTTACAAACCACAATAATTAAAAGTAAATTATCAGAATTTAGAAGAATTAGAAAATCATGTAATAATTTTATTTTGTATATTTATAATTAATTTTATTGATAAAATCACTGTAAGAAATCTCATTATTTACATATTTCAGGATATCTTTTTTTTGGGCAGAGACAATAATTTGGCGAACATTTTTATATTTCACTTTAATGTAAATATTAACTTTTTTAATATTTAGATCGGTTTCTAAAATACCTTTACCTGAGGCATAAAATCCTACAAGCATATTGGTGTCAAATTTATTTCTTTCGCTTATAATATTCAGGTTTAATTCTGTACTTCCATCAGGCCTTTCCACTAAATTCATCATATTAAAAGTTATTGGTAATTTGTAAGACTTACACTCTTCCTGGATAATTGTAAAAAGTGGTGAACTTGCGAGAATAGATGTAAACAGAAGGAAATAAATAATTATGTGTCTCGATATTTGTTTTAATTTTATCAAATTTGAACCTTCTTTCAAGTCTGTATTGCAATATAATGATATAAAAAATATCTAAAATTGTCAAACAAAAATATTTGAAAATTTAAACTTTTTTTTACTTCTATTAAAAAAAAGGCGGATTGAAAAAATTCAACCCGCCTTTAATATAATAGATTTTTGGAGATACTTTAACGCCAAAAACTTGCACGTTCACTACAAGAAAACAGGATATTATTTTGTGTTCTATAAACCTTTGGATCATCTGGAAACTTAACATAGCTGGTATTCCAGTTAGATTTTGATCTGCCGGCAATAACAGTTGCCAAAACAGTTTCCCCATTTTTTAATTCAATTTTTGTTCCCAATTGTTCAGTAATGTTATATTGAGGGTATTTCTCTGGTTTGTCTGTTGCATAACCGGTACTTTTCCCGTTAACCACATTAGCAAAAAAGTCATTCACTCTTTGCATTTTTATTGATCCCGTATCAGGCGCTTCAAAAATCCAGGTTGTATCAAATTTGATAACTGTTACAGATAAAGTATCTTTGCTAATTGTAAATGCGTTTATCTCGTTGGCGTCAATTTTAAATAGATCTTTTTGCTTAGGTTCATATTTTTTATCCCGAAGGTTTGATATTAGTAATAAGAATAAAACTACGACCAGTGCAATGATATATTTTTTCCAGTTGTTTTTTCTTTTAGCCATAAATCTCCTCCAACATGTTTCTTTTATCTTTATTTCTCTTCATTCGATAAAGACCTAATAAAATTACTAAAAACGATGGTAATATTACATTCAGCCATTTCCAGAAACGACGCGATGAATCCGGTAATTCATCCAATGGTCTGGCGGTAATTCCACGTGATCTGATCTCTAACAACTCCTGATCACCAGCAAGAAAATCTATACTGTTCATAATAAAACTCAGATTTTCCGGTATTCCTCCGGCTCTTTGGTCATTAAAAAATTGATTATCACCAACTAGTAAAATTTGCCCCTTGTCAGTTTGACTTAAAAATAATTCCCTGGAGTTGTATGCACTACTATCTTTGAAAAAACTTGTCATAAATCCATCAACCAATCCGACAACATTTTTATTTTTTAAAGGAAAAGATGTTAAAGCTGGATTACTGCTGTTTATTTTATTGTTATGTGGTCTGATATTGTATCCCTGAGCCATGGAATAACCACCACCATAGGGACTTTGTTGTGGGATCATACCAGGGGATATTGAACCTGTTTGATTTGATGTTTTTATCAAAGATGTGAAATTCACACTATCATTTGCAGGGAAAACTTCATGAGCAAAGAAAATCCTTACTTCCTCAAGATTTTTCACGATCAGATTTTCCGTATTAAAATTATTTAAAGTAAGGAATGGTTGATAATTTATCGGAACCGGAATATTAAATATTCCCATTTGTCGTTGAACCTGAACCTGACCACATTTTTTATCTGTTAGCATATCCCGACCAATTTTAATCCCATAATGTTCGAGAAATGGAAAAATATTTGATTTGATTTCGTCAGCTATCCCTTTTTGAAGATGAGCAATAGAACGGGATTGTCCAATAAATAGTCTTCCACCGCGAAGAATAAACTGATCAAGATTGTATAATTGATCCAGGCTTAAAGAATCTGTTACTCCATTCATTAAAATAGTATTGATTTCCTGGGGAATTTTGCTATCTAATGAAGTTTGTCTGACTGAATAGATTTTATTTAATTCCTGTTCAAGTTTTGTTGTTGGGTTTTCTGTTTTTGAATCAGAAACAACTCCAATTTGAGCCAGGTCAGTAGCAGATATTTTTTTAATAGCAGCTGTTAAAGTGTATTCCAGACCATCACTGGTTTGGATAACCGGAATAGCCTCCTGTTTATCATTATATAGCAAAACCAAACCCATATATGCATTTTTAATTTCAATTTTATCATTTTCCACAACTTGCATTTGTACAGGTGGAATACGATAACTCTGTGCTTCTTTCTGTGCATCTTCATTATCATCAGGTGAAATTAATTCAAAATGAAAATTACCGTTTGAATAGGCCTGGTATTCTTCAAGAAGATCCTGTAAATAGCGTCGCGAATTAGCTAATTGACCTGGAATATTTTCCGAGAAAAATACTTTAGCGACAATTCTGTCATCTAATTTTTTGATAACTGATTTACTGGAATTGGATAAAGAATAAATATTATTATCTGTTACATCGATCCGGAAAAACATTTTTCTTGAAACAATATTCAGGATGATGATAATTACTGCGAATAAAATTATAAAAGTAGTTAATTGTTTTTTATTGTTAATATTTGCCATTTTTACCTCCATTTTCTCATTTCTAAAAACCTGACACTCAATGTGAGGAAAAATACAATCACCGATCCGAAATATATCAGATTTCGTGTGTCAATTACACCACGTGAAATATTATTGAGATGATAATCAATACTTAAATATTGTACTATTGCGCCTAATCCCGGTGGAATCAACATTAGTACTTTGCCCATTATAAAAAAGATAAAAATAATTAATAGGCTGACTATAAAAGCAACGATTTGATTATTTGTTGAAGCACTGCCAAATGTGCCAATCGACGCATAAACTGCTCCAACCAGAAACAATCCCATATATCCGGATAATAAGGCACCAATGTCAATATTATTTCCAACAATCAATAAAGTAAAAAAATGGACTAATGTAAAAAGCAGAAAAACACCTATCAAAGCCAGGGCTGAAAAAAATTTCCCCAAAACAATTTCTGTGTCCGATACTGGCAGAGTTACCAAAAATTCCATAGTGCCTGTTTGTTTTTCCTTGGCTACCAGGCTCATACTAATAGCCGGAATAAAAAAGATAAAAAGCAATGGAATTAAATCAAATAGTTGCCGCAAGTCAGATTGTTGGCGCAGAAAAAAAGTACTGGTGAACAACCAACCCCCAATTGACAGGAATACAACTAATGTAATATAGGCTACCGGACCATTAAAAAATGCAGACATTTCTTTTTTATATATCATTAGAATATTATTTTTCATTTGAACCTCCTTCTTCAATTGTCAGATTTCTAAACACATCTTCCAGACTTGTTTTGTGGCGATTCATTTCCATAATGATCCAATTATTTTTTACGGCATATTTAAAAATATTTTCACGGGGGTCAATCTCATTGGAATATTCAAGATGACTGCAAAGTAATTCATTCTCTATTGCAACATTTTTAAGTTCAATGGATTTGATTTCATCAGTGATTTTTTTCATATCTTCAACAGTAGCATTTTTAACTTCCATTGTCAGGCGAGTTTTACCTTTGAAATCACTCATTAGTTCGCCGATTGTACCATTCGCAGCAATATCACCTTTATTAATAATTATCATTCTGTCAGCAGTTGCCTGTATTTCCTGTAAAATGTGACTTGAAATAATAACAGTTTTTTTCTTTCCAAGTGCTTTTATCAATTCCCTGATCTCAACAATTTGGTTTGGATCCAAGCCTGTAGTCGGTTCATCCAGAATCAGAATTTTTGGATCATGAATTATGGCCTGTGCAAGCCCAACCCTCTGTCTGTATCCTTTTGATAATTCATTAATTGATTTGTGGACAACACCTTTTAATCCACATAGATTAATGACCTCATTCATTCTGGTTTTAAAAATATTTTTTTCAATACTTCGCGCCATGGCAACAAATTCTAAAAAATCATAAACCCGCATATCATCATAAAGTGGATTTTGTTCCGGTAAATAGCCTATAAGTTTCCGAATTTCTTCAGAATCATCAATTACATTCAGGTCATCAACATAAATATTACCACCAGTTGGCGCCAGATAGGATGTCAAGATACGCAAGGTAGTAGTTTTACCTGCTCCATTTGGCCCCAAAAAACCTAAAATCTCTCCATCCTGTACCTCAAAACTAATCCCGTTGACCGCTTTGACGTTTCCATAATGTTTTGTTAAATTTTTAACTTTAATCATAAATAATCTCCTTATACTTCATAAAAGATTTTTTCTATTCATTCTAATTTTCAAGAGTATAATATACTAATTAAATCTAAAAATGTTCCACAAAAAACTTTATTGATTAAACCCAAAAACAAATCTCTTTTATTAATGATTAAAATAGGATAGTAGATTTATTTCGCCTCACCGACTTTTCCTAACTACAAAGTGTTTTCTACTCTGAAAACATCTGAGTAGTTATATATTTTTTTAATGAACATCCCCGAATATTCGTTTACAGTTTCACAAATATTATCTTGTAATATTTTTTTGAAAATTTACATTAATCTTTACCCATCTTTTTAATTTGCATAGAAAGCAATACTACATATATCCTATTTTATTTATTTCGGATATTACGCCAACTCATTTTCAATTTTGTCATATAACTCGGTCGGATTTCCTCTATCCCAATTTAAATATATCTGTTCTGACAATTCTTTATTTAGTGGTAATGCTTTTAAATTATTTTCAAAATAAATTTGATAAATATCCTTTGAATATTTTTGACATAACCAATCTTCACCGGGATTCTTAAAAATATTACGCATTCTCTTATAAATTATTGAGAAATCCTCATCATTAATATTTCCAAAAGATATATTGAGAAATTCACATGGCTGGACATCGCCTTTGGCATTGATATAAAAACGATCGGTTCCACCGGCAGTACAGCCAAACATATTTTTATCCTCTTCATTAATCTGGGCAGAGATAGCCGGATATTGCCTGTATTTTGGTGAGTGGTTATATTTATTTACTAAGGTTTTGACATGTGCCAGATCTTCTTTGGAGAATATGTCTGCACCACTTTTTAGCCAACCACCAGCTGGTTTTGGATTTATTAATTGAATTATTGCTGCCTTAAATACTTTAGCTGTTTCCATTATTTTTTCAAATTCACCATTATAAAAATCCTTTTTTCCAAGACAAATATTAAAAGCTACTACAATATTAGCCTGGTGACATAATTCAATTCCCTTTGACAAATTTTTCCAGGCTGATTCTGAACCCATGAATTTATTCAATTCATCCGGATTGGAACTGTGCAATGAAAACATGACTGCTTTTACACCTAATTTTTTCAATACTGCGAGTTTATCCGAACTCATTCCATCACCTGAAGAATTTATCCATATTTCAGAACGATTATTTATTGCCGTGCAGATTTTTTCCAATTTATCAAATACTAAAAATGGTTCACCACCTTCAATGTTGAAAAAAGCAATTCCCATATCCTGGAGTTTTTTAACTACCTCAATTGTTTTATTAATATCTCCATCTTTTCCAATATCATATTTTTGATAACAATGCTGGCAGTTGTATTTACAGGCAGAAGTAATAGAGATTAACGCTGTTGTACAGGGAAGTTTTTGTTCAAATTCTTTAAATTTATTACATGCTGTGTAAAAGGAGGGTGTGGGAAAATCAGGAATATATAGATTTAAGCGAGTATTTTTTCCAATCTTCACAAATTTATTTTCCTGGAGTTGGGAAACAAAATAATTCAAACGTTTCATAAGAAAAAAGAAAGATTTAATTGACATTTTCTTTTGAATTAACTCTTTAAAATAATGAAAAAAAACTCCGGTCTTTAATTGAAAATTAAACCAGGTCTTATTAATTGATACTATATTTTTAATTTTTTGCATCTTCTTAACCTGCTTTATGTACATTGTTAAAAAAATTATTATCTATATACCATTGTACTGTTTTGGTAATAGATTGTTCAAGAGTATATTGTTGGGAAAAGCCGAGTTCTCGCCTGGCTTTTTTAGCAGAAAATTTTATTGTATCATAAAACATATTGATTCTGCCGCGAGTTAACAATGGTGGATTTTTTGTTCTGAACAAGGTCGAAAATAATTCCATAATAAAACCGACCGGATATATCATCCATTTTAATAAATTTGCAGGTTTTTTGATTTTAGCCGATTTACAAAATAATGAATAAATTTTTTCCATTGATTCAGGTTTGTCATTAGCAATAATAAAACGATTTACTCCGGTCAACTTTTTTTTCCAGGCCAGAAAAAAAGAATTCGCCAAATCCCCAGCATATATAACATGGAAAAGATTTTTTGTTGATCCCGGTAATAATGGAATTCCTGATTTTGCGGTTTTTAAATAATCAAAAAAACCAGTGTTAAATTCTCTCTCTCCAAATACCCAAACCGGCTCCAGAATCGTTAGATTCAGGTTGTGTTTTTTTGCAAATTCGATTGATTTTTGTGTGCCAATGGCTTTAGTATCCCGATAATAATTTAATTTACAGGGAAAAATTTTGTCCAGAAAATATTTATAATGTGAGTTAAAGGGGAAAGTTTCGTCTTTTGTCAATTCACAATTTTCCTCCCCATAAACCGAGTTTGAACCGGTTATTATAACATTTTTAATTCCAACTTCCAAACACGCAATAAGAGTATTCAAGACACCAGTTACATTAATATCATAAAAATCTTTATATTCCCCCCAATCTCTGACCAATGCTGCTGTATGAATTACCAAATCCTTTCCACTAAATGCCTTGACAAGCTCATTTTTATTACGGATATCTCCATATATTAGATTTATATTAAGATTGGAAAGGTTTGACAAATCACTGCTTTTCCTGACGAGACAATCAACTGTCAATTTTTCATCTAAAAATTTTCTGACAATATGACTTCCAATAAAACCATTTGCACCGGTAATTATTATTTTCTCAGTTTTCGACATATTTTTTTAAAAGAAGCCCTCCATTATGCCCTCCAAATCCATAGGAACCGGAAATAGCATATTCAATATTTAAATCGGTAGATTCTGAAATCAGATTCAGGTTTTCAATTTGATTCGGTGTCTGGTTTCCATGAACTTTTTGATGCTTGATGGAAAGAGCGGTTACAGCAGTTTCCAGGGCTCCACTTGCTCCAATACTATGCCCGAGAAGTCCTTTTGTAGAATTAATTTTTGGCTGGGAATTTTTATCGCCAAATATTTCCAGAATTGAATTTGCTTCTACCTGATCATTGAGTAAAGTGCCGGTTCCGTGGGAATTAAAATAGTCAATCTGTCGATTTTTAACTAACCCTCTTAATAGTTTTGTTATTTGTTTTCCGGATTCATCAATTTTTACAATATTATGAGCATCACTATTAGATTTAAAATCAATTATTTCAGCATAGATCTGAGCGCCTCTGCCCAAAGCCTGTTCTAATTCCTCGAGTACGAGAATACAGGCACCACCTTCACAAAAAAGAAAACCGCTGCGGTCCTTTGAAAAAGGAATAGGCAAGCCATCTTCGGATTTTGTCAAAGCCCCAAGTACATCAAAACCTCGCATTACAGATCCGTTTTTTTCTTTCAGGCATTCCACACCTCCGGAAATAACTATTTTAGAATATCCATCCTTTATTCGGCGAAATGCTTCTCCGATGGCAAAAGTTCCTGAAGCACAAGATGCATTTATAGTATATGAACTTCCTTTGAAGTTGAAAAGGATTGATAACCAGGCGGCAACAGAGTTTGGCATTGTCATAGGAATTATCATTCGGTGAAAACGGTTAAGTTCTATTTGCGGGATATTATTTTTTTGCCCTGAGAATAAATGAGCGACGTATGACCGGAATGAATTTTCCAGACCGCTAAACCCGGTTCCAAGAATTACATCAGTATTTTGTAATGTTGGTATCTGAAATTTCCTGCCGGTTTTTTGAATATCAAAGCCACTATCCTGCAATGCTAACTTCGCCCCGATTATTGTGATTTTATCTTCCACTGACATAATTTTGTCATAAAATCGTGGAATATCATAATTTTCAATTTTTTCTTCGGGAAAAGGTATATAATATTTTGAATTATAATTATAATGATCGGTGAAAATTGTTGATATTTTTTGGGGGAAAATCCGCATCTCAAGAATCGATTGCCAAAATTCATTTTTTCCTGTTCTCTGATACACAACCGGGCCAATTCCTGTAATTACTACTCGCTTTTTCATTTACATCCTCTGTTTTGAAATAGAATTAGTGATCGCTTTTAAATAATCTTTTACATTTTCAAAATCTCTGGCACGGAATTGGATTTCCGACAAATTTAATTCGGCATTTTGTTTAGTTATTAATTTTTTAAAATTTCTATTTGCTACAACTCTTCCCAGACGATGATAAACCAACCTCTGTTCTTTTGCCTCTTTCAGAAATGATTCCTCATCATTTTGATCTATTGTGAATAACAATTCATATTCACCACATTCACCTAAAAAAAGCAACTCTTTTGGCAAAGATACAAGTTTTGCGAATAATATACCCTTTGAATGAATGGGAAGATTATCGATTACATATCCAACAGAATTGATTTCCGAAAGAATATTTAATGAATTAAAAGTTCCATCACTGGTATCAATACATGCTGTTCCATATTTTCTAACAAGTTTTGCTTTTTCAGAATGGAGTTTGTATCTGGTTTCAATTTTGTTGCTAATAGCAGATGAGATTTTTTTATCAGAGAAAAGAGTGAATGCTGCTTCCAAATTTCCGATGCCGATTTTTCCTGTAATATAGATAATATCCTTAGCTTTTGCTCCTTTTCGGGTTAATGGATTTCCAGCAAGCGTTCCAATCACAGAAGCAGTATATTTCCATTTTTTTGCTTTGCTAAGGTCACCACCCATAAATATTGTATCTGTTTTTTGCAGAACATTTGCAATTCCAAGAGTGAATTTCTCTACATATTTTTCATCCCATGTTTGCGAAACACTCATAGAATGACCAAAATATTTAGGAATACCACCGGCAGCATAAATATCGCTGATACTTCCGGCTGCTAAATTCCAGCCCATAGAATAGGGATCATTTTCTCTTAACAAATCCTCTTCAGAATAATTATCCATAGAAAACAATAATTTCGAGTCTGAGATTTCAATTTGAGTAGCATCAGTTTCAAAACCATGATCTGTGCAGCTACAATTTTGCTTCATGACCTTGTTTATTATTTCAATATAATCTCTCTCAGTTAACATGATTTCTTTCTGTGATTAATTCAAGTTTATTTCCGGCCATTTCAATCTGACATGGTAAATATCCCTGCGGATCACCATCGAATTCCACCTCCGGTGATTGGTTATTACCATAAATACTGATTTGTTTGGAATATTCTAAGGTCATTGTATTGCTATTTTTAAAAGTATTTCCACTATAAATATTTCGCAAACATCGGGCTACATCTTTCAGTTCCAATTTTTGTACAATAAGATTGTAAAATTTATTATCACCTTCAATTAAATCATTTTTTACTTTAATTCCGGATGCAATATAGCGGGTTTTCCCAACAGAAAGGCTGAACATTTTTTTTATTTCTTGCCTTACCCCGTCTGTTTCAATCAGAAAATCTGATGCTTTATAAGTCAATAAAGTTTGGATAAGGGCGATAAAAGTTCCTCCAAAATCGCCAAGTTTTTTCCTGATTCCACTATTTGATTTTCTGGCCAACATTGGGCCTAGCCCAATATTCACACAACATCCAAAAAAACGGGTTATTAATTCAGAATTTTGGACAGATTCATTAAGTGCTTTGTTATGATAATCTGGCTGATATGTTTTACATAAAGAAATTTTTCCAATTTGAATAGTAGTAGTGATGCCGGCAATCAGAGTTTCCATAATTTGCTCAATGTTTTTGTATGGAATATGATAACTTTTACAAAAATCCGGACTGGTTCCGGAATAAATTACTCCCATTTTAGCATTGGAAATCCTGTGGCCATCTTTATTAAAAAAACCATTAATAACATTGTTGATAGTACCATCACCTCCAACAGCGACAATATTTTGGTATCCTGATTTATTTGCCTTTAATGACAGTTGTTTGGCATTTTCCAAATTTTCAGTAATTTGGAAGTCGTATTTAATATTTCGTTTTTCTAAATATCTAAATATTGTATTAAAAAGTTTCTTACTTTTTCCACCACGTGAGCCTGGATTCATAATCAGAAAATATTTTTTTTGCATAAATGACATCCGGAGTTTATTTTAATGAAAGAAGTTTTCCAATTTCATAAATCGCTAACTGGATTTTATCTAAAGAATCTGAGGACAAATTGGAACCGGCAATAAGACGTACAATACCTTTTTCAGGAGGAACCGATGGAGGAACAAAAGGAGTTGTAAGAATATGTCTATAATAAAATTCCCTTGCCAACCAGATTGTATTTTCCAGACTGCCTCCAATTATTGCTATAATTGGAGCTTTCCCCTCATAAATTCCGAATCCCTTTTTTGTTAATTTTTCAGCAATAAAATTTTTATTAGCCCACATTTTTTTGCTAAGAGAGTCATAATCTTTTTCAATAATTTCAAGTACTTTGATTATACCGGAAAAAATATAAGGAGGCAAGGCTGTGGAATAAATCAATCCACTGCAACTATAACGAAGAAAATCGATTAATGCATTTTTCCCACTAATTATACCACCGGCATTAGCGATTCCTTTTCCTAAGGAAGCTGTATATATTCCGGAATAATTACTGATCTGGCAGAACTCTAAAATTCCCTTGCCGGTACTTCCAATTACTCCAATTCCATGTGAATCGTCAATGACCGGAATTGCATTAAATTTATTACATAAATCTACTATTTCCTTAAAAGGTGCTATTACGCCTTCAGTAGAAAAAACAGATTCAGTTACAACAAAAACTTCCCTAAATCCGGTTGATCTTTTAAGTAAATTTTCCAAATGCTCCAAATTGTTATGTTTAAAGGGCTTAATCTTACAGTCCGTTGTTCTGATACTTTGGATCATTGAAGCGTGAACATATTGGTCAAAAATAATTAAATCCTTTGAATTAATAATTGAGGGAAAGAGACTGACATTAGCCTGAAAACAGGAAGGAAAAATTATAGAATCCTCTAATCCCAGAAAATTCGAAAGTTTCATCTCTGCTTTTTTAAAAATATCAACATAGCCTGTGGCAATTGGTGTCCCACACATTGAGGCGCCATATTTACGCAAACTTTTTATAATACAATTTTTGACATCTTCATTATTCGTAAGCCCCAGGTAATCATTAGATGCCAGATCAATAAAGTTTTCACCTTTAATCAATACCGGATTTGAAATACCGGATTCAATAATAGGGTAATAGGGATTAAAATTTAATTTGTCAGCAATACTTTTATCGATGAATAAATTTTTATAAAAATTTTCACTCATATCAATCTTTTCCAATATCTGGGAATTGCTCTTCCAACTTCAAAATCATTTCACCTATTGTTTCAATCTCACTAAAATCTTTTTCATCAATATTAATTGAAAATTCATCTTCGATACTATTTATAACAATTAAAAAATCAAGGGAATCAATTTCAAGGTCCTTTCTGATATTGGTATCTAAACTAATATTATTGGCTTTTTCAACATCTTCTTTAATAATCGAAAGTATTCTATCAGAGAATTGCATTTTATCACACCTTTTTTCTTCAAAAACATAATTAAGACTAATTTTTCACATCTGTATTAATAACCTTCTTATATTAGAATATAAATTAATTTATTGTATATGTAAATCATTTTATTTTAGTAGAATTTTCACCTTAGATTTTTATTGTTTTGCAATCAATGAAAGTTTAATATTGCAGGAAAACAATTTGGAGAAATATTGAAAAAATATTCATTAATGATCATTATTGTAATTTGCAGTCTTCTGACCAGTTGCATTTTGAAACCTGTCAAAATAGCCGATGTTAAAGATATTAGCCTGAAAAATATTGGAAAAAAATCTATCACAATAGAATTTATTTTACCAGTTACTAATCCCAATCCGGTAAAAATTACAGTCACGGAAATCAATTTTGATATTTTTATTAATGGAGAGAAAATTAACAGCTATTATAACGAGAAAAAAATTATTGTGCCAGCCGGAAATATGGAAGAGGTTCCTTTTAAAACAGAAATTAGATACAGGGATATGCTAACTGGTACAAAAGGACTTCTTCAATCATTATTTAATAAGCAGGGAGAAATTCATATCAATGGCTATATCAAAATAAAAGTATTGTGCTTTTACCATAAATTTATTTTTAATAAGAAAAAACATCTGGGGTAATTCATTGTTTAATAGTTGGTTTCATTTTAGAATATTATCAGAATTTTTCAGAAAAGAAATTTCCGGAGCAATCTTTGGAAAACCTTTTACCTACCGTAAAGGAGAGATAATTCTTCCGGTAATTAGCAATTCGGAATATAAAAATTTACATTTCTCCGTAAATCCACCTTTGCCAATGCTAAATATTGAAAAAACAACTCCGACACCAAAGAAAAAAGTACATATTTTTCCAAAAATAGAAGGCAAACATATTTCTGAGATATTAATTCATAAAATTGATCGTCAGATTTTAATAAAATTCAGTGACAGCACTTTTCTACTTTTTCAATTGTTTGGTATTGCCGGCAATATTATTCACTTTAACCGGGAATTTGAAATTCTAACTGTATTTAAAAAACGAAAATCAAGCGAAATTCCTCTGCTTCAGGATTTTAATCATGGAAAAATCTCAGAACCTTTGGCAAAGGATTTTAACAGGGTTGTTGAAAATAACCGAGACAGAAATATAAATTTCATTTTTTCAAAGTTATCTATACCTATTTTTTCAAAAACCCTTATATTGGAAATTTGTCAAAGAGCAAAACTTGATATAAAATCAGCCTTAAATATTATGCCGCCTGATCAAATATCAGAATTGTATAACAAATATTTGGAAATAATTTTAGAAACCTCAAAACCCTGCTTCAGAATTTATGGAAAAGAGCCCGGGATATTCTCTATTATTCCTTTAAATACTAATATGGAAAAGTATCAGGAATATACAAATATAGTCGATTTAACCGATGGTTATTTAACAAGTTATTATAAGTGGAAAAGTACTTTTGATAAGCGGAATTCGTTATTAAAAAAAATCGAGAAATATATATTAAATCTTGAAAGAAAATTAAAAAACCAGCAAAAAGAACTATCGGATTTTCCAACAATGGATTCCTGTCGAGAAACCGGCGATATTTTAATGGCGAATTTGTATAAATTAAAAAAGGGACAACAGGAAATAAAATTAAAAAAAATATTATCGCCGGATGAAGAAATTACAATTAAAATGGATAAAAAACTTTCACCGGCAGAAAACGCTGAAAAATATTATAAAAAAGCCAGGAAACTAACAGATTCCAGGAAAAAACTGGTACAATCGATTAAGAATATTCAGGAAAATATAGAAAGCAGCAAGGCTATTAAAAGGAAAATAATTTCGGCTCAACTTTTTAGAGAATTAAAAACAATCGAAACTTCGATGCCGGCTGCTATTTCTCAAAAAAAGAAAAGTGGTTTCGAAGATAAAAGATTACCATATATTACTATTTTTATTGGAAAATGGGAATTGCGTGTTGGACGAAGTGCTCAGGACAATGATGTATTGACCCATAAAAAAACCAACAGCTCTGATTTTTGGTTCCATGCTCAAAATGTTAGCGGATCCCATGTTATTGTCAGAAATCCTCAACGGGTTGATGTACTACCAAAAGATATTATTGCCAAAGCTGCCGGAATTGCGGCATACAAAAGCAAATCAAAACATTCTTCCGTCGTATCGGTAATCTATACAATGAAAAAATATGTCTGGAAGCCTAAAAATTCTCATCCCGGTACAGCAGCATGTAAATATGAAAAAAGTATAATTATTGAACCTTTGGATCCACGTTGTTTTATCGAGGATTCAGGACAACCGGACTAAAACAACAAACTTATTTTTTTATAAAATCCCTCTTAATTATCAAAAAAATCACGTTTCCCGAAAAGTAGCGCACTGATAGCAATTGAACCTTTATACATTTTCAACATAATTTTTTCATCTCCAACTTTTCGAAGAGATTTAACGAGTTTTCTCTTTCTGATTATTTTTTTGGGATGAAGAAGAATATTAAAATGGGCTTTAATAATTGCCACAAATCGTCCAAAATCCAATTTTATCAGAGAAAAAATCATAGCCATTAGATCTAATGCAATTCTCATGGGAAAAAGATAGCAAGTTAACAAAGTACGATAATTTGACAGAAACATAAAAAGGGCATTGCGGTGGTTAAGATATTTCTTAAAAGAAGATTCCGCTCCAAGTGTATAACCGGACCTATGATAGATAATCGCCTTTGGTTCAACGACAATTTTATACCCCATGAGTTGCATGCGCCAATCCAGGTCAATTTCTTCCATATGAGCGAAAAAATCCTCATCAAACAGCCCTGCCCTAAGCATTACATCCCGCCTGGCTAAAAATGCTGTTCCCGAAGCCCAGAAAATTTGATTTGAGTGTGAATCATATTGTCCCAGGTCATTTTCAATTTTATCAAAAATTCTGCCCCTGGCAAAAGGAAACCCAAAGATGTCTATTTCCCCACCGGCTGCTCCGGAATAGTCAAACTTTTCACGATTCTGGAATGAACGTAGTTTTGGTTGAACTGCAGAAATATTGTCATCAGATTCAATCTGCTCTAATAAATAATCAATCCAACCCGGATCATGAACAGTATCATTATTTAAAATTAGCACATAAGGGGTAGAAGCGTGTTTGACTCCTGCATTACAACCACCGGCGAATCCCAGATTTTCTTCCTGCTTCAAAATTATTACAGATGGAAATTGTTGTTCTACCAGAGCTACACTATTATCTGTCGACCCGTTATCAACCAGAATAATATCAAGATCAAGTGAACAGGTTTTATAGATTGAATTAAGACAATCAACAAGAATCTCTTCCCCATTAAAATGGGGGATAATAATTGATATTTTTTTTAAAGCTTTATTATTCATTATATTCTACCTAAAAATCCCAATTAAATAAATTCCAATCATGATAATATCTCCATTTTATTTATGATCTAACGGGTTAATATATGAAAAGTTGCCGACTGCGTGGTACTTTCCTTTCAAGTTACAGAAAAATTGAAGCGGGCTACAATGTTCATATTTACTACTGTTTCGGCTATCATTTTTATACTTTGTTAGCGATTTGTCGGTTCTTTATCTTCTTTGTTTTCAATCAATTCTCTCAGTTCTTTCTTACTTGGTAAAACAGTTTGATATTTACTTGCAAAAATTTGTTCATTATTTTCAGGAAGAGTGATTTCTACTAACGTCTCATTTTTCTTTTTACAAAGTATTATTCCAATAGTTTTATTCTCATTTTCAAGTTTTACTTTTCTGTCATAATAGTTTACATACATTTGCATTTGTCCTAAGTCTTGATGTGAAATTTCCCCAATTTTCAAATCTACTAATACGAAACATTGCAAAATTCTGTTATAAAATACTAAATCAATTCTAAAATGTTTATCATCGAAAGTAAAACGGACTTGTCTGCCAACAAATGTAAATCCTTTTCCAAGTTCAAGTAAAAAGTGTTCTAATTTATCTATTATTTTTTGTTCTAATTCAGTTTCAGAATATATGCTTTCTTCTTTTAAACCTAAAAATTCAAGAATATACGGGTCTTTTACCGTATCTTTTGGTTTTTCAATTAACTGTCCTTTTTTAGATAATTTTTTAACGCCTTTCTTGTCTCTGCTTAATGCCAATCTTTCAAATAATGCTGTATCAAATTGTCTTTGTAATTCTCTTAAACTCCAATTATTATTTATTGCTTCTATCTCATAAAATTGTCTCTCGTCTGGATTATCAACTCTAACTAAGAATAGATAATGTGACCAACTTAATTTAAAGTCAATCCTATCAGAATTCCGAGACACTGTTTCGGAATTTTCTTTGATAGATTTCCGAGATGATTTTTCGGTAATTGAGTAGGCTAAATAAAACCGTCGCATATTTTCCAAATTATCAACTGAAAAACCACGACCACATTCTTTACTTAATCTTTCCGAAAGTCCTTGAAGTATCTTTTTCCCGTATTCTGCTCTTGTTTTCCCTTTTTGTTCTTCTTCAACAATGATTTTTCCGATTTCAAAATAGGTATAAACCATTGTTTTGTTCACGGTCTGAATTACTGATTTCCGAGCAACATTCAGTAATTGTATTACTTTGTTATAAAAATCCAAATTTATATTTTTCTCAATTTTTGTCATATAAAAACCTTTTCTACAAAGATAATTTAACTTTCATTACTGTCGAAATCTCTTTTTTTCCAATAACCGGTAACGTTTAATGGTATGGTGTCGTGCGGGATTACGAGAGATTTCCTATCAGGTTACACTGACCTTTTTCACGATCCGCAAACGCTCGAGAACCGCTGAAACCCGCATGCACTATACCATGTATTATGCACTGGCTGTTATTCAAGTTCAATAATTTGTATTGCTTTATCGACTAATAACT
>JAOZSR010000125.1 GCA_029939575.1 Fidelibacterota bacterium | reverse complement strand
TTGATGACAAACGTTTAACTGGTTTTAAAATTTCCATTCACTACCAACTTTCCAAATCATTTCTCCTGCGTGTATCAATTTTTTATTTCATAAAGAGGTTTTACCCACTATAAATCACATAGAGCTGTTTTTATTGTATTCAATAATATAACATCAATATTCTTTGTGTCATGATAGTATAAAAAGGAATAACACAGATTAATTCGCCTGTTTTTTGGTTTTAGCACCTTGCTGAAAAAATATTTCTGGTTGATAGTTTGAAATTTTTCAAAATTTTAAAAGAGTTCTTCCCATTAAGGAATTATTTTTGTATCTTAACTTGCTATTGAGGGGTAGTGTCGAAAAAAGTTAATATTTATTGAGGGGGTAATTGAAGTATGGGTGATATTTCAATTGCAAAAAATCAGCATTATGCCAATCCGTGTAAAATTATTTTTAATAATATTACTGATATTATTGTATTATGCGATAGCGATTATTCAATCATAGAATCAAACGAATCAAGCAACTATATCCTGGGAAAAGGCGAAAGTATTATTGGCTCAAAATGCTATAATGTTTTCCGTGAACAAACCAGACCCTGTCTGGACTGTCCTTTAAAACCGACTTTAAAAAGCGGTACAATTATTCCACTGGTTAGCTATGATAAAAGGTTTGGCGAATATTTCGAGGAAAACACCTATCCGGTTCTTGATGAAGACGAAAAGCTGTCAAGTTTCATTATTGTCTGCAAAAACGTGACAAAAGTCAAAGCTATGGAAGAAAAATCCGCTCAAATGAAAAAATTATCTGCCCTGGGAAAAATCAGTTCCGGTGTGGCGCATGATTTTAATAATATGCTAACAGTTATTCTTGGCAGGATACAACTTTTAAAACGTCAATATAACTCGCCAAAATTAATTACCAGTTTGGGAATAATAGAAAAAGCAGCCTATGATGGCGCTGAAAAGGTAAGGAAAATAAAAGAGTTTTCACGCCCTGACCAGAAACATAGTAATCTTGAATCTATAGATATTAAAAAATTAATTCTTGAAGTTATGGAGCTCACAAGACCCAGATGGGAAGAGGCTTCAAAAATAAAAGGTATCCTAATCCAGCCAATCTACAAATTCCAGGATGACCTCTATGTTACAGCAAATGCTTCTGACCTTCGCAATGTTTTTACAAATATTATATTTAATGCGATTGATGCAATGCCTGATGGAGGAATAATTTCCTTTAAAACAGAAATTCAGAATAACGAAATTTGTATTATTGTTAGAGATACCGGAATTGGTATGACTGATGAAACTTTAGAAAAAATATTTGATCCCTTTTTCACAACAAAAGGAGTATCAGGAACTGGAATGGGAATGAGCGAAGTGTATGGGATTATCAAAAATTTTAAAGGCAGGGTTTCAGTGAAAAGCCGTGTTGGAAAAGGCTCAACTCTGTTTATTAACCTGCCAAATGATCAGCTCAACGCGCTTCAACCAAAGGGAAATGAAATTGACAAAAAGCCAATTACTGTTTTAGTGTATGATAAAGAAGACTATATCAGGAAAATTCTCAATGATTTATTATCTGCTATGGGTTATAATGTTGATACAGTTAACAATCAAAAAGAAACTATAGTGTTATTTAAAGAAAATATTTATGATATTGTTATTGTAGATATGGGAGTGCCTGATATGTCAGGTATTCAAATTGCCAAAGATATTAAGCAAATTAAAGCAAGCACTCAGGTACTTCTGACTTCCGGATTGGCTCTTGGTCCTGATGAAGCAAAATATTTTGATGATACTATTGATCATATTATTAACAAACCACTTTCAATTGAAAAAATTCAATATGCCATATCAGAATCAGTATTGGCCGTAAAAAATTCCAGACAACAAATTAATCTTGAAAATTAATCTTGAAGAATATATCAACTATTATATTACTTTTACTATTAATTACATGTGGCAAATCTCAAGAAGATTATATAAGGCACAAGACTAAAAATATTCTGGACAATCCTGTTGCCGGCGGTTCGGTTGTAATCGGAATTTCTACGGAACCGGATGCTTTAAATCCATTAACAGCCCTCTCAAAAACTTCCCGAGATGTAATTGGATTAATTTTCCAAAGACTGGCAGTTATTAACGAAGATCTTACCACTTTTACTCCGCAATTAGCAAAAGCATGGACTTTTACACGGGATAGTCTGGCGATCAAATTTTTATTAAGATCGGATGTGAAATGGCATGATAATCAGAGATTCACCGCCGATGATGTTGTTTTTACCTGGAAATTGCAAACCGATCCCAAAATTATTTGGGACGGAATTGGATTCAAAGATAATATTGATACTGTATTTACTGTAAATGATTCTACTGTGATTTTCAGATTCACCAAGAAAAGCCGGACAATGTTAATGGATGCTGTTGAAGGATGTATAGTTCCTAAACATATCCTGGACTCTATTCCTCCGGAAAATATTCACAAATCAGATTTTTGTCAAAACCCAATTGGAACCGGTGCTTTTAAATTTGTACAATGGAAATCTCAGCAAATAATATATCTTGAAAAAAATCAGGATTATTACATTGAAAACCGTCCATATTTAGACTATATTATTTTTAAAATCTTGCCGGATAATTACAGTCTGTATCAACAACTTATTAGTGAAGAAATAGATTTTTCAAGCGGTTTGTCGGAGAGAAATTTTCAGCAGATAATTATGAAATGGAATGACCATTCTTCTGCTGTAATGCCGATATCCATTCCCGGCCGCAAATATGAATATATTGGCTGGAATATGATAGATCCACAGAATTATGCTAAATGCCTGAAAAAATATGGTAGTAGTTATCAAAATATTCAACATTTTTTAAAACCCAACCCTTTGTTTGGAAGTCAAAAAGTTAGAGCGGCTCTTTCCATGGCTATTAATAAAAAGGAAATTATTCAGTTAACAAGCGGGGGATTGGCGGAGCCAATGCACGGACCTGTGCCGATGATTATGAAAACTTATAATCCGCTAGCTAATAAACATTGGGATTATAATCCACAGAAAGCTCTGAAACTCCTGTCTGAAGAAGGTTGGATAGATAGTGATAATGATGGTGTATTAGACAAAGATAGCCTGATATTTAATTTTGAACTGCTGACCAATAATGGAAATATTGTGCGAGAACAAATTGCTACTATTGTGCAAGAGCAATTAAAAAAAATCAAAATAAAGACTTCAATAAAGAAAGTTGATTCAGGATTGCTTGGAGGGAGAATATTGCCACAGAAAAAATTCGATGCCGTAATTCTGGGCTGGAATGTTGGCCTGAAAAATGACCTGTCTCCATTGTTTCACAGCACCTCATTCTTTTCGCCCTTTCACTTTACCGGGTATTATTCTATAAAATTTGATAGTTTACAGGAGCAATTAAATCAAACGATGGATCAAAATATTGTTCAGAATAATTCCGATGAAATTAGTCAAATGCTAAGTCATGCTTTGCCTTACACATGGCTTTATTATAAAAAAAATAATATTGCCATTAACCAGCGTATCAACAATGCTCATTTTGATAAACGTGGTAGCCTGATTAATGTTGAAGACTGGTGGATTTCTGAAAATAATAGGATATATAAAGAGTAATATGTATAAGTATTTTATAAAAAAGCTACTTTATACAATCTCGGTCTTTTTCGCCGGCATAAGTCTGATATTTATCATTATCCATTTATATCCCGGTAATCCTAACATGTTGTTTCTTAACCCGGAGGCCGGAGTGGAGATTCAGCAAAGAATAACAGAGAAATTCGGTCTGAATCAACCAATTGTTTTTCAATATTTCAAATGGCTTTACAGAATTATTATTCATTGGGATTTTGGACATTCTTTTAGCACCGGAAAACCTGTTTTGGAATTAATGGGAACAAGTTTTTTACCAAGTTTTGTTATTACAGTATTAGCCACGATTTTGGCTTTGTGTATTGGAATTCCGGCTGGAGTTCTAAGTGGCAAGTTTCGTAATTCTCTTCTGGACAGAATTATTACATCCATTATGCTTTTTTTCTATTCTATGCCTGGATTTTGGATAGGAATAATGCTTTTGTGGTTTTTTTCGATCAAAACCAACTTACTGCCATCTTCCAATTTAACTTCATTATTTCATCACCAGATGACATTCCCAGAGCAAATAATTGATTATATCAAACACTTGATTTTACCGGTTGTTACCATTGCTCTGCCATTTTCTTCTATATTTTTTAAACATGTTAAGTCAAAATTGGTGGACATTCTGAACTCTGATTTTATATTAGCCGCCAAAAGCAGAGGGATTTCAGAAAATAAAATACTCTGTGTTTATGCCTTGCAAAACACTTTGTTACCGGTTATTACTATCCTGGGAACGACACTTCCGGTATTATTAAGCGGAGTAGTATTAATCGAAGTAATATTTTCTATTCCAGGTATGGGGCGACTGATGGTTAACGCAACAATGGCACGTGATTATCCGGTTGTGCTGGCATCTGCGATATTGACTTTTAGTTTTGTGATTTTGGGTAATCTGGTAGCAGATCTTTGTTACAAATTTGCAGATCCGAGAATCAGAATGGGCCAGGAAAATGAATCAAGATAAATTAAAAATATTATCTGAATTTTTTAAAAAACTTTGGTTTAATAAATCCTCACGAACCGGTTTTATTTTAGTATTGTTAGTTGGATTGTGTGCTCTTTTTGCACCTTTCATTACTGATTACCAACCAAATGTCCAAAATCTAAATCAAAGTTTACAACCACCAGGAAAAGAACATCTGCTTGGCACTGATTTTTTTGGCAGAGACCTGTTTACCAGGATTATTTATGGTGCCAGGATATCCCTGGGTATAAGCCTGTTTGCCACTTTTCTGTCGACTATTTTAGGAGTTGGAATTGGAATAATTGCCGGGTATTTTGGTAAAATTTATGATAAAATTGCGATGCGAATTATTAACCTGCTATTAGGTTTTCCCAAACTACCGGTTTTCCTGATTTTTGCCGGATTGGGAGGAACTTCTGTCAAAACCCTAATCCTGTTTATGTCCCTTTTTTCCTGGATGGAATTAGCCAGGATTTCGCGAGCAGAAACAATGTCGGTTAAAACAAGACCTTATATTAAATCAGCAATTGCACTGGGATTAAGAAAGAGAACTATATTTTTAAAATATATTATACCAAATATAATTGGACCTATAATCGCCTCGGCAACTTTACTTATCAGTTCTATGATTCTACTGGAAGCTGCATTGAGTTTTCTGGGATTTGGAGTACAAACACCTATAGCCAGTTGGGGTACAATTTTATACCAGGGAAAATCGGAATTGGTAAATGGCTGGTGGATATCGTTTTTTGGTGGAATTGTGATAGTGATAACTGTGATCGGTTTTAACCTTTTGGGTGACGGATTGCGGATTATATTTGAGCCTAAAAGCAAAAGTTAACATATGTCAATATTGAATAATGAAATATTAAAAGTAGAAAATCTGGAAGTTATCTATCCGCTAAATTCAGGCGGTAATACGCATCAACAAGTAATTGCTGTTGATGATGTTTCCTTTTGTCTAAAAGAGAATGAAACCTTTGGGATTATTGGGCAGACGGGTTGTGGAAAAACCTCTATAGCCATGTCTATATTGCAATTTGTTCAACCCTCCGGGGGCAATATTTATTTTAGAAATAAAAATATAAGAAAATATAATTCCGCAGAGTTGCGAGTCGAAAGACGAAAGATACAGCCGGTTTTTCAGGATGCTTCTGGTTCTCTCAATCCAAAAATGACGATAAGAAATTCACTCGAAGATGCAATTTTTGCAGATAAATCTCAAAAAAAAGTTAAAATCCAGAAGTTATTAGATTATGTTGGTTTGAAATATAGCCATTTGGAATATTATCCCCATGAATTAAGTGGTGGAGAAAATCAACGGGTTTGTCTGGCAAGGGCTTTAGCTGCTGAGCCGGAGTTGTTAATTCTCGATGAGCCGGTATCTGCGCTTGATATTTCTATCCAGGGCAGGATTATTTCTCTTCTACAAAAAATCAAAAACTCTGAGAATATCAATATTCTTTTAATTACTCACAATTTAAAAATATTACGGTTTTTGGCAGACCGGATTGCAGTTATGGAAAAGGGGAAATTTACCGAAATTCTTACTAAAGATGATTTTTTTAATTTTAAGGGAGGGAAATATTCCCAATCTCTTTTAAAATTACATGGATATAAATGAAACAGGATACAGTTCTTAAAGTCAATAATTTTAATGCTTCTTTTGAAAAAAATGGACAAATACGGCCAATTTTGGAAAATATTAATTTCTCCTTAACTAATTTGTCTAACCTGACAATTATTGGAGAATCTGGTAGTGGAAAGAGTTTATTATGCAAATCAATCCTCGCACTTATCCCTGAAAAATGTTTAATCTCCGGGGAAATAGTTTTATCAACCAATGGGGAAACAAAGAACATTTTAAATATCAAAAAAAGGCAACTTACACGGATAAGGGGTAAAGAAATCGGAATGCTTTTCCAAAATCCGGTGGCTTCACTTAATCCTGTGCGAAGTTGTGGAAAACAGATTAGTGATGCTTTATCGGAGAAATATGTCACAAAATCAAGTAAAAGATTACGTGTACTTGAACTGCTGAGTTTGGTTGGCTTTGATGATCCGAATTCAATTATAAATAAATTTGCCCATGATCTTTCTGGCGGAATGGCGCAAAAGGTATCCCTGGCAATTGCTCTGGCTGGTGATCCCAAGATTCTTATTGCAGATGAGCCAACCTCTTCCCTGGATATTCAGGCTGGTATTGAAATTCTGGATTTGCTACATAAGATCAAAACAGAATCCAAAAATTTCGCTATCATCAATGTTTCTCATGATATTGGTCAAAGTAAAATTTATGCCGATGATATTTTAGTACTATATAATGGTCACATTCTTGAATATGGCAAAAAAGAGCAGGTCTTATCTTCGCCAAATCATCCATATACAGAAGCCTTATTGAAATGTGAAAATTCATTTTATAATGGTCAAAAGGTTTTTACAATTCCGGGTAAATTATCTTATAATGATAAACAATTCCTTGGCTGTGTGTTTGCTCCAAGATGTAAATATGTAAAGAATTTATGTCGGGTTGAAAATCCCAACAAAACTAAAACGGATTTTGGTTTTTATAATTGTCATTTTCCTGTTGAGAAACATCTCGTGGCAGATAAATAATTTGTGGATTATCTTGTCTATTATAGCAATTTGTTGTATTTTAAAATTAATATAAAAAATGCAAACAAATTATTTTTTTACACAGGGTTATAGATGAAAAAATTACCAATTATTCAAAGCCTTTGGATAGGAAAGAGTTTTTCCGTAATGGAACAACTGTGCACATCCTCTTTTCTTCAAAATGGACATGCTTTTCATTTGTATGTTTATGATGAAATAAAAGGAGTTCCCAAAGGTGTGATTTTAAAGGATGCCGCTAAAATAATTCATCCTGAGAAAATTTTCAAGTATCAGGACTATAATACATTTGCTGCCTTTTCTAATCTTTTCAGGTACAAATTATTACTTGAAAAAGGAGGTTATTGGGTTGATACCGATACGATTTGTTTAAGACCTTTTCAATATAAATCAAAATATGTTTTTTCGTCTCAAAGGAGAAAAATATCGAGCATCAAGAATATAGGCAGGAAAGCCTTTCGTCACAGCAATTTATTTGAGATTATTAAAGCAAATCGAATTGCCAATATTGGTGTTATAAAAACACCACCTAATTCGGAAATTATGGATTATTGTTACAATGAATCTGTTAATAAAACTCCCGACCAATTGA
>JAOZSR010000052.1 GCA_029939575.1 Fidelibacterota bacterium | reverse complement strand
CATTTTCTATAAAAAATATCAATTTTCATTACCCATTGTAATTCATATAGAACCTTTTTTTTATTCTGGAAAAAAAGTAAAGTCCCTACTAAATTGTAAAATAATTGTCCTATGACCTACATAATCATTTTCAAAATATGGAGTGCTATTTTTTTACTGTTCATGCCTACTTCTTTGGCTGGCCCCACACAAGATGGGCAACCATTTTTGCATTTACATCCACTTAAAAGAAGATAAGTATTTTGAATTAATTCTTCATGAGAATCATAAAGCATGGGAGTGAATCCAATTCCACCGGGATAATTATCATATATAAATATTGTAGGTTGAAAGTTTGAAATTGATTCCGGATTTAATTTTTGTGATGGCGATGTTTTGGTTTCCGGAGTATAAATACCTCGTTCGGTTATAGTATTCATAGCAAACCATTCAGAACTTTTATCGGCGACAGCATGATGAATATCATGCATTTCTGCCATAATTTTTAGGGCAGATACAGAATGAATGGCTTTGCTGATTCCAAGAATACCATCAATCACGTCGGCTCTGGAGTAAGGTAGATTTTCCAGTACATTATGAGCAATTGTAAACCAGTAAGCTGTTGTTGCCATTTCCATATCCGGCAGATTTATTTTTCCGTAGCCAACATTTTCCCTGGAATAAAATTTGATTTTTTTGTACCCGACAACCCTGGTTACAACCTGAACCTCACCTTTAAAGATATCAGTCTTTTTGGATTTTTTTTGTTCATCATCTGTTAACACTTTAACATTTGTATAATCTATTGAATCAGTATAATAATCAGAATCTGTTTTTCGAACATAGGCTTTTCGGCCTTCCCAATCTAATTTATCGACTATATATTGGATTCCTGAAACCATATAAATTGCTTTTGGATAGATTGTCATAGCTGCTGAACTGTAATCTACTTCTGCTATGATTTTGTTATTTTTATCAGTATTGACAACTACAAAATTGCCTTCAGGAATTCGTCTTAGACTTACGTTAACTGCAGGATAAACATCCTCTGACCAGTGCCATCTGTTACCACTTTTATGTAAAATTCCACCATCCTGTAAAAATTTTAATATTTCTTTCAAATTTTTCCAATCCAGGTTACCAAATGAATCATTCTCTGTAAATGGCATTTCAAAAGCCGCACATTTAATATGATCGACAAGAATCATAAGATTATCAGGATTGATTAAGGCGTTTTCCGGAGAACCGGAAAAAAAATATTGGGGATATTGCATTATAAATTGATCGATAGGGTGGGAGCGAGCAATAAAAATTCCCAACGCTTCCTTTCCTCTTCTTCCGGCTCTGCCGATTTGTTGCCAGGTACTGGCAATTGTTCCCGGGTATCCAGCCAGAATAGCAGCATCAAGGCTACCAATGTCAATTCCAAGTTCGAGAGCATTAGTAGAGATTACACCCTGAATGGTACCTTCTCGTAATCCTTTTTCAATCACTCTACGCCTGTTAGGCAAATAGCCACCTCTGTATCCGGCAATTTTTTCTGGCTCGCCCATTGCCTCGCGCTTGCTTTCAAAAGTATCTTTTAAATATTTTGTCAAGACTTCAACATTCAAACGAGATAGAGCAAAAACAATACTTTGAATTTTATTTTTTATAAATAACTCCGCAATGTTGCGAGCCTGGGATATATAACTTGCCCGAATTCCTAACTCTCTGTTTACAACAGGAGGATTATAAAATATGATCTTTTTCGGACTGACCGGAGCACCTGATTTTTCAATAGTAGCAATCGGTTTTTCGATTAATCTTTCGGCGTGTTCACTGGGATTAGCAATTGTAGCAGAACATAAAATAAAAAGTGGATCAGACCCGTAAAATTCACAAATCCTTTTTAGCCGCCTTAACACATTATTAAAATGAGAACCGAAAACGCCTCTGTAAATATGCATTTCATCAATCACAATGTATTTGAGATTCTGGAAAAATTGCATCCATTTTGTATGATGAGGTAAAATTCCCTGATGTAGCATATCTGGATTTGTAACCACAATATTTCCCTGCTTACGTATCGCTTTCCTGGCGTCTGCCGGAGTATCGCCATCAAAAGTAAAAACCTTAATGTCTTTTTCCAGTAAAGTAATAATACTATGTAATTCGGTCATTTGATCCTGACTCAGGGCTTTTGTAGGGAAAATATAGATTGCCTTAGATGATTTGTTATTCATCATCTCTTGTAAAACAGGTAAATTATAGGTTAATGTCTTTCCTGAAGCAGTTGGAGTTACCACACAAAAATCCCGTTTTTCTTGCACAAAATTCCAGGCTTTAGCCTGATGAGAGTATAATTGGGAAATTCCTTTTTGAATTAGAACATTCTTAATTTCTTCTGATAAAGTTTGGGGGAATTCCCGGTAATCACCGTCATGCCCCTCTAATTCGTAAATATATTTTACATTCTTACCCATTTTTTTGTTATTATAAAGCATATTTAATATGTCAGACATCTAGTCTCCCGTTTTTTTAGTCACGAATATACTCTATGGGGTAGTAATATTTGTGTTTATGGTTTATATTATTTCAATCAACAGTTTGTCTTTTGTTTTTCAACTTTTGACTTTTGCTAATTAAACGATTTTTTCGGTTTTCGATATTCTGAATATCTTTAGCTCGTCTTGCAGGAATTTTTTCTTCGGCCAGGTTTACAAAATCTAAAGCAATTTGGTAGTTTTTTTCATAATGTTCATAATATTTTGCTAATTCAATAAAAGGTTCCAGAAAAAAGGGATAAGTTTCATTTATTGCTGATTTCCATAATATTATGGCTTCCGGATAATTTTTCTCCTTTTTATAAATTTCTGCAAGTTCCAGCATAGTTTTTTGCCTTCTGGTATCTGAAATATCAGAATCCAAAACATATTTGTAATGAGTAATACTTCTTTTAAAATTATTCTTGCGATAAAAAATCTTCCCTTTAGCATATTCAGTTAATGGGTTTTTTTCCGGGAGAACAGATTGATAGGATTTCATAATAAGGATCAGATTTGCCAACATTGTAATGATATCAAAACGGTTATGGTAAAAAATTCGTTCGATTTTTTGTGGATTTCCATCCTTGAGATAGTCAAAATATACCTGGGGAATCAATTCACCTGGAATATCTTCCTCTCTAAAAAGATCAAGTAACTCACATTCAACAGTTTTTAATTTGCAATTGGTCATAGAATATTTCCAAAGCGATCTTGTGGGATGTAATAAATCGATATGTGAAAAATCAGAGAAAACCGGAGATAATCTATTCATTATAAATCGGGTGTTTAATAAAGGAATATCATAACTTTTCCCATTGTAACTTACAAGGCAATCAAATTTATTTTTCAAATTTCCTATTAATTCCAGCATTCCCTCTTCATGACTTAATTCTGTGATAAAATATTGATGTACATGAAAAACATTTTGTTGAATCCATCCCACACCAATCATAAAAGCAACTGTTCCGGAGCCACCGGCCAATCCGGTTGTTTCAGTATCAATAAATAAGAGTTTTTCCTGATTTGTAATTCCATCAATATTAAAAGCTGTTTGGAAATCAGTGCTGTTATAATTATAAATTTTGTTTAAATTTAAATTTCCATACAGATTAGTCATGTCAAATTCGTATTCGCCTCTAAAGATATCCCCAAAATTTGTATTGATCCAACTTCCCCTAACAAGTTCGGGAAGAGTTAAATTATCTTGTTCTAATTTTGTTTTGGCAAAGTATTTTACTTTTTCCTTGGAATATAGACGCTCTAATTCACGTCGGATTTGAAGGGATTGCTCGAGCTTTTCAGGAGGTGTCTGGTCCGCCTTGTTATATAATTGATTTAACCTGTTTCGAATACTATTCAAACTTACGCCTTTTGTTTACCTGTTAACTTAACCTATAGAATTATTTTTTCCAACTTTCCAGATAAAAATAATTAGATAAAGTGATGTGATCTGGAATATGTTTTTATAGTTTTTTATGAATTTAGTGAAGAAATGAATGTTTGTATAAAAATTATTAATTACTTAAATTTTTTAAAATTATTGTCTTTGGTTTACTATTGATTCAAATTATAATAATTGTTAATTATTTGAGTTTATTATGAGAAAAGGTTTATTAATATTATTGGTAATTGGAGTAAAACACCAGAAGTCCAAAAAAATTTACAAAAGGGAGAGACTATATGAATAGAGATCAAGCCTGGAATTTGTTATGTGAATACACAAAAACATCAAGTCTGAGAAAACATGCAATAGCTGTTGAAGCTGCTATGAAGCATTATGCAAAATTTTATAATGAAGATGAAGAACTCTGGAGCATAACAGGTTTGTTACATGATTTTGATTATGAGAAATATCCTGATGAAAAAAACCATCCTTACAAAGGGAATGAAATTCTGGAAAAACTAGGATATTCTGAAGAAATTCGAACTGCTATTATGGGTCATGCTTCATACACCGGAGTTAATAGAGAATCTCTGATGGCAAAAGTTTTATTTGCTGTGGATGAACTTGCTGGTTTTATTATTGCCGTAGCCCTTGTCAGACCTTCTAAAAGTATTATGGATGTAAAACCCAAATCCGTTAAGAAAAAATTTAAGCAAAAATCTTTTGCGGCTGCAGTCAGTCGTGAAGAAATAAAAGCAGGGATTGCTGACCTTGGTGTGGATGAAACTGAGCATATTCAGCGTGTAATTGATTCTTTGAAGACTGTAGCCGGTGAATTGGAGTTAGAGTAAATATTTGATTTTATTTGTGGTTAGGATTATTTATAAAACTAGTCCCTGTTTTAGAGCATAGGAAATAATTTGGGCATTATTATGTAAATGCATTTTATCCAAAATTCTTGTTCGATTTGTACTAATAGTTTTCACACTTAAAGACAGTTCGTCGGCAATTTCACTGATAGTTTTGCCTGAAGCGATCATTTGGAGTACCTGAAATTCCCGGTTTGATAATTTTTCATGGAGATAAGAATGAAAATCTTCGAGTACATCATCAGCTAATTTTTCTGCTATATTCATACTTATATACTTGCGACCACCTGCAATTTTTCGAATTGCACAAATTATGTCGTTGCAGGCACATTCTTTTGTTAAATATCCGGAAGCACCAATTTTTAAAATTCTCAAGGCATATTGATCTTCTGAATACATGCTTAGCACCAGAACCGGTATTTTTTTATCAATTGTTTTTATTTGGGAAATGACTTCAAGACCACTTTTACCAGGCATGGATATATCAAGAATAATCACATCATAAATGTTTTTTCGGATTAATTTTATAGCTTCAAAACCATCTGAAGCCTCTCCGGTAACTTTGATATCCGGAGTATCCTCGATAATTTTTTTTAAACCTTCGCGAAAAATATCATGGTCGTCTGCAATTAGAACTTTAATCATTTTCACCTCTCAGGGGAATTATTACTTTAACTTCAGTTCCTGTATTTTTGATTCCAATAATATTTAATGATCCATTCCATGGAAAAACCCGCTCTTTCAGTCCGAGTAAACCTAGAGATTTTGGATCTTCGATCTGTTCTTTAGTAATACCTATTCCATTATCTTTTATTGACATAAAGAAATTATTATTATTAATATCTAATTCAGCAATAACTTTGGAAGCCTTTGAGTGCCTGGTAACATTTGTCAAAGTTTCCTGGAATATTCGAAAAATTGCTATTGATTTGTCTATATCCAGATTAATTTCATTTTGATGAAAGTTTAATTCACATTTAATGTTGGTTCTGTTTTTAAATTCATCACTATACCATTCAATAGCAGGCAATAATCCAAGATCATCAATTAATCCCGGGCGTAATTCCGTTGAGATTCTTCTAACTGCTCTAATAGTAGAATCAATTATGTCAGACATGCTTGCTGTTTTTTCCAATAATTCCGTGTTTTTATTTGGGAAATGGCGATTTAGCCAGATTAAATCCATTTTTAAGGCGGTCAGAGATTGGCCAAGTTCGTCATGAATTTCCCGGGCGATGATTTTTCTTTCTTCCTCACGAATTGATTGCAAATGGGCTGATAAATTTCTGAATCGTTCACAGGAAGTATGAAATTTTTCTTCAGCTTCTTTCTGATTATTTATATCAATAATTGTTCCCCGTAAACCAAGAATTTTTGTATTCCGTCGAATTGCAGTAATATAAACAAGAACATGAAAATCACTACCATCTTTTCTGGTGGCTGTATATTCGTTATTTCCAAATTCTTTCCCTTCAAGAACCTTGTGAATATTGGAATTTAGTCTCGCTCTATCTTGTTCAATAAACAACTCTTCAATAGGCAAACCATTTTCAATATCTTCAAAACTATATCCAAAAGTGGAATGTCCATGTTGGTTAGTAAACACAAAATTTCCGGATGTATCCATCTCAAATATTGTTTGAGGTAATAAATTGACTAATTCTTCATATTTCTTTTTGTAGTCATAAGACACAATAATGACCTCTTGGAAAAATTATTTTACATAAAATATTCTTACAGGTAAATAGTCATTTGTTTTATAAACACCCCGTGTGGGTTTATTTTTCATTGTACCTTTAATATACAAATTATTTCTTCCTATGCAATAAAAAATATTGTCAAAGAAAAAATGTGTAGTTTCTTAAAAAATTAGGTTTTACTCAAATGAAAGATGAATAATTAATGGTGAAGATGTTTTTTTTTACAAGGTTTATCGTATATGGAAATTCTTTGAATTTTTGTATTGCTGTCTCAATAATGCCATATCACCACTTGAAAATGAATGAGCATTCTGAAAATTTGTATCCAATGTTTTTGTTGGTGTAAATTCCTGGATGAAGTGTTTTTTTACATCACCAATTTCCTTTTTCAATTGATAAATATCTTCAAGTGTTAAAAGGTGATTGACGATAGTTGTTCTTACTTCATAATTTATTTTTGATTCCTTAATAATCTGGAGGCTTTCAATAATATCATTAATATTAATATTTTTCCGTACTATTTGCTCATATTTGTTTATTGGAGCTTTAAAATCAATAGCACAATAATCTATTAAATTTGTTTTGATTAATTCCCTGAGCATTTTTGGGTTGGTGCCGTTAGTATCGAGTTTTACCTGGAAATTCAGTGATTTAATTGTAGCAATAAAATCAGGCAGGTCATTATGCAATGTTGGTTCACCACCAGTTATTGCAACACCATCGAGTTTGCCTTTTCGCATTGCCAGAAATTTTAAAATTTCGTCAGGATCAATAGTTTTCCCAAATAGTTCTGGTGAAACTAATTCTGGATTATGACAATAAGGACAGCGAAAATTACAACCCTGGGTAAAAATAGTGGCGCATAGTTTACCGGGAAAATCTATCATTGAAAATTTATGAATTGCACTAATTTTCATTATTGTACGCACTCTGTTTGAAAAGTTTTACGAAAATTAAACTCAGATTTTTTTCCTTCATTCCATTGTTCCACAGGTCTCAAATATCCAACAACACGGGAAAAAATTTCACAATCATTATCGCATTTTGGGCATTTAATATGTTCTCCACTTATATATCCATGCTCCGGACAAATACTGAAAGTTGGCGAGATTGTGAAATAAGGAAGATGATAATTATGACAAATTTTTCTCACTAAATTTTTTACAGCTTCCGGATCAGAAAGTCGTTCACCACAAAAAAGATGGACTACAGTACCACCGGTATATTTTGTTTGTATTTCATCCTGTTGATCAAGAATTTCAAAAAGATCATCAGAATAATTTACCGGTACATGAGTAGAATTTGTATAAAAAACTTTAGTGTTTGCATCTCCCATGGCTTCATTTGCAGTTATAATATCCGGATAGGTGCTCTTGTCAAGACGGGCTAATCTATATGATGTGGCCTCTGCCGGGGTTGCCTCGAGATTATAATTATTACCGGTCTCTTCCTGGAATTTAATAAGTTTGTCTCTCATGAAATCCATAACTTCTAATGTAAATTTTTTTCCTTGCTCTGAAATAATATTTACCCCAAAAAGATTTAGTAAAGCCTCATTCATTCCGATTAATCCGATTGTTGAAAAATGGTTTTTCCAATATTCATTAAACCGGTCATGAATATTGCGTAAATAATATTTTGTATAAGGATACAAACCGTTTTCAGTGAATTTTTCGAGCACTTTTCTTTTGATTTCCAGGCTTTCTTTTGCACAGTCCATTAATTCACCCAACCGATTAAGAAATTGTTCTCTTGAGTTGGAAACATATCCTATTCGAGGCAAATTAATTGTGACTACTCCAATTGAACCTGTCAGTGGATTTGCTCCAAATAATCCGCCACCTCGAGCTGCGAGTGTTCTGGTATCAAGTCGAAGCCGGCAACACATAGATCTGGCATCTTTTGGATCCATATCAGAATTAACAAAATTTGAAAAATATGGAATGCCATATTTTGCAGTTATTTCCCACAGATAATCAAGTGTTGGATTATCCCAGTCAAAATCTTCTGTAATATTATAAGTGGGAATTGGAAAAGTGAACACTCTTTCCAGAGCATCTCCTTCAGACATAATTTCCAGGAAGGCCCTGTTTAGTAAATTCATTTCATCTTGAAAATCGCTGTAGGTTTCATCCTGAATTTCTCCACCAATGACCACCGGTGCGTCTTTATAGGTTTCGGGAACAAGTAAATCCATTGTAATGTTTGTAAAAGGCGTCTGAAAACCAACCCTGGTAGGAACGTTAATATTATAAATAAATTCCTGCATAGCCTGTTTAATTTCTTTATATGATAAATTGTCATATCGAATAAAGGGAGCCAATAAAGTATCAAAACTGGAAAATGCCTGGGCTCCTGCTGCCTCGCCTTGAAGTGTATAGAAAAAATTAACAATCTGGCCTAAAACACTTCTGAAATGTTTGGCGGGCCTACTCTCTATTTTTCCTGTAGCTCCTTTGAATCCTATCTGTAATAAATCCATCAAATCCCAGCCAACACAGTATATTGATAATTGACTCAAGTCATGAATGTGAAAGTTGCCAGACTGGTGATTTTGCTTAATTTCATCAGGATAAATATTATTTAACCAATAAACTTTACTTAATTCGGAAGCAATATAATTGTTCAATCCCTGTAAGGAATATCCCATATTACTGTTTTCCTTAACCTGCCAATCAAGCTTATTTAGATATTTATCAATAACATCTATATTTGCATTTGATACAAACTCCCGAATTTTTTTATGTTGATCACGATATATGATATACGCTTTAGCCGTTTTCTTAAATACCGATGATAAAAGCACTTCTTCTACTATATCCTGAACATGTTCAACTGTTATATTGCCATTAATTTCTGTTGCTTCAACAATGCTCATTACTTGCAGGCATAATTTTTTAGCGGTTGGTTCTTCGAATTCGCCGGTTATTTTTCCCGCTTTTAAAATAGCATTGGTAATTTTTTCAGAATCAAATTGAACTGCATTACCATTGCGTTTTTTTATTTTTGTAAACATTAAAACTCCCTTATTCTATCTTATCAAATAAAGATAGTTGGAATAAAATATGTATCTTCCCAGATCTCCTTACTTTTTGTAAGCGATTATTTTCGGATAATTCCAGATCGCTTATTGTGTTTTTCCTCGTTATTTGTTAATGTTACTAATAACAACTTATAACTAGAAAAGAAACCCGGGAAGGTACAAAAATTTATACCCTTTTTCTTATACAATATTAACTATAATTATTACAAATATCCCATTAAATCAATTTTGATTTAACACTTTGCTTTATATTGGTAAAAAAAGCATTAAAATTTATTAAATTTTACAAAGAACCACAACTATATTTTGTATTTTTTTTTCTTAACCTACATGATAATGTATAATATCCTAATTTCTATCAATTAAAAACAAATCTCATTGTTATGTAATGATTTGATAATATTTTTATGGATCCTGAGATTGTAGTAATAATTTAATAAGCATGATTTTAAAAAATATTATTTGTTTATATTATTAAATACTAACCTTTTAAAGGATATTTTTTATTTTTTATGATTCATGATTGTGATTAGTCAGATTAAAAATTCACAATCCTTCTTATAGTTGTGTTAGTTGTTTCAATAACCAGTCCGGTCTGATCTGATTAAAAGCCCGGGTTAATGTAATAATTCCAGAGATTAAACCTGACTGGTTATCCTTTTAATTTAAATTTTCCTATCTGTCACCAAACATATTACCTAATTCACCCAGAATTGAACCTTCTCCAGTTCTTGATCCGCCGACTCGTGGAGCATGTGCAAGAATCCGATCACACATTCTGGAAAATGGTAAACTCTGTAAATATACTGTGCCACTACCTTTTAGAGTTGCTAGAAATAAACCTTCACCTCCAAAAAACATAGATTTCAAATTGCCGGCTCGCTCAATTGAATAATCAATTTCTCCTGTAAATCCAACAATACAACCTGTATCAACACGAATGGTTTCACCTCTTAATTCTTTTTTGATTACAGTTCCACCTGCATGTATAAAGGCCATTCCGTCGCCAATAAGTTTTTGAAGGATAAATCCTTCTCCACCAAAAAAGCCGGTTCCAAGTTTTTTTGTAAAAGCAATACTGATGTTCATACCTTTTGCAGCACATAAAAAAGCATCTTTTTGACAGAATAGAGTACCGTTATGTTTTTTCATATCAATTGGAATTATCTGTCCGGGATAAGGAGCAGCGAAAGAAACTCGTTTTTTTCCGGAGCCACTGTTTGTAAAATGGGTCATAAATATTGATTCTCCGGTTAACATACGCTTCCCAACATTTAATAGTTTTCCCATAATACCTTCGTTTGGTCTTGAACCATCTCCCATTCTGGCTTCAAAACTGATTCCATCATCCATATAATTCATGGCACCTGCTTCGGCAACTACAGTTTCCAAAGGATCCAGTTCAATCTCAACAATTTGCATTGAGTTACCAAAAATTTCATAATCAACTTCATGACATTTCATGTTTATTCTCCTTTTTTCAGGGTTGCCCCAATTTGTTACTTTACAAAAAACTGGTTAGAATTTTAATAATCTATATTGTTCATTAAAGTCATATTTTAGTTTCATTTATTTAATTAAATATTAACATGTTTACAATTTTTTATCCCATCTTTGTAACATTTGATCCATTACCCAATTTGTTGAGGCGCCACTTATACCTGTGCTTGGACATTTTCCAACATCCAGAAGTTCATCAACAATTGTTTGAATTAACGGTTGTTGAATATGAACCGGATTAGTAATATTTATTTTCCGAATACCTTTTTCTGTTTCGATAATTATTGGACTATTACCAAAAGTTGCATAAGTGATTTTGCCTTTATTACCAATAATTTCTGTTCTGTCTAAATTGGTAAAAGAGTTAAAATTCCAGGTTCCGCTTCCGTGGATTCCATTATTAAATATAAATACTCCAGATACACAATCCTCTGCTTTATAAATATTATCCTGGTTAGATGAAAAACCTTTAACAACTCCAATTTCACCAAAGAAAAACTGGAGAATATCTATCATATGTGAAGCGAGGTCACAAAAATATCCACCTCCTGCGATTAATGGATCAACACGCCAATGTTTTTCACCTTTTTGATCTATAGGACTCACTTTTTTGTGAAAGGTGATGTTTATAAACCGAACTTTTCCCAGAACTTTATCTTCCAATAATTCTTTAATTTTTAAAAATCGAGGTAATGCTCTTCTATAATAAGCTACAAAAAGTTTTACATTATGTTTGCTACAACATTCAATCATATCCCTGCATTCATTATAGTTTAACCCCATTGGTTTTTCTACATATATTGGTTTTCCTGATTTTGCTGCGGCTAAAACATATTTTTTGTGAGAGGAGGGAGGTGTGGCTATATAAACAGCGTTAACATTCGAGTCATTAATTAAATCGTCTGCATTATCATAATATTTATCAACATTATGTCGATTAGCGTAATCCCGGGCAAGTTTTCCATTTCGGCGCATTACTGCTACCAGTCCTGAACCTATTGCTTTTTGAAAAGCCGGCCCGCTTTTTTTTTCTGTAACATCACCACAGCCTATGATTCCCCAACGAACTTCGTTCATAAATTACTCTCCATATTTCCTGCAAGATAAATAATATCAATGTGTTCAATGTAAGTATTAGTAATATATTTTTCCTATAATCTGTTCTAAATATTTCTGGTCGATTTCATCAAAAGAATTTAATTCAATGCTATCAATATCAAAAACACCAACAACATTGCCGGATTTATTTTTTACAGGAATTACAATTTCTGATCTGGAGCGACTATCACAGGCAATATGTCCGGGAAATTTTTCTACATCTTCTACAATAATACTTTTCCCCTGATTTATACCTGCCCAGCATACTCCTTTACCTTTTGTTAAAACAAGACATGCAACTGTACCCTGGTAAGAAGTGACTATCAAATCATTATCAACCAGCCGATAATAACCAGTCCAATAAAAATAATTGAATTTATTATGCAAGATTGCTGTTGTTGTTGCAATTCGGGCAAATGGATCTCCGGTTTTTTCAAAAAGTGGTTTTAACTGTTGGATAATTCTTTTGTAGCGATCTTCTTTTACATTTGCTTTCATTAATTCCTCATTTTGTTTGAATTGTATTTTAGTGAATTCCTATTTGTTAATCAATGTTTTTGATTAACAAAATCCCTATACACTTCCATCGATTTTGTTATTGATTTTTGTAAAATTTAGGAAAAAAGAACATTACAAATATGAAGATTTTTTTTGATGTTGAAAATCATAAAATTACTTTTAAATTTCCTAATAAAATATTAGACATAATTATTGAAATAATTGAAACAGAAGATCAGCAAATAAGTGTAAATAATATGGATTTTTTTAAGGAGATAAATGAAAATTACAAATAGTTTTGCTATTGGAGTAGATGTTGGAGGCAGTCATATTACTACAGCTGTTATTGATTTGGAAAATAGAGTTTTACTGAAAGATACAATTTGTAAACAGGATGTGGATAGCAACGGGGAAGCAAGTAAAATTTTTGATTTATGGGCAAAAACCATAAGTGAATCAATGAAAAAAAGTCCTTCTCCGATAAAAGGAATTGGGATGGCTATGCCCGGTCCTTTTAATTATTCAGATGGGATCAGTCTGATAAAGGGGGTGCAGAAATTCGAAAGAATTTATGGATTAAATGTCAGACAAGCCTTGCAAAGAAGTCTTGGAATAAATTTGCCAATACAGTTTATAAATGATGCTTCAGCCTTTGCTGCAGGTGAAGCTTTTGCAGGTTCGGGAAAGGGGTATAAAAAAATAATGGCAATTACACTGGGAACAGGATTTGGTTCAGCTTTTATTGAAAATGAAATTCCAATTGTCAAAAGAGATGACGTTCCAAAAATGGGATGTCTTTTTCATCTGCCCTTTAAGAATAAAATTGCAGATGAATTTTTTTCCACCAGGTGGTTTATTGGACGTTATAAAGATCTAACAGGCAAAGAAATAAGTGGTGTAAAAGATTTGGTTGAAATAGCCAAAAATGACAATGTGGCAAAAAGAGTGTTTGATGAATTTGGCCTAAACTTAGGACGTTTTTTATCTAAATGGCTAAAGGGATTTAATACTGATATGTTAATTTTGGGAGGTAATATTTCAAAGGCATATCTATTATTTGAAAATTCATTCACTAATGAATTAAATAAAGAAAAGGTGAATATTAAAATTTCGGTTTCAAAATTGAAAGAAAATGCGGCACTTCTCGGAAGTGCTCATTTGATTGATGAAAAATATTGGAATGAAATTAAAACTGCAATTTCATTAATGTGAAAAGATTTCCCACAGAATAAAATTTACTAATTACATTTCCAGATATTACCTGAATATGCAGATAAATTAAATTGGCTATTTTCAAGTATAGAATTCATAACCAAGACATTTTCGGGATTTTTAATATCTAACCAATCTGGAAATTTTACATTTATATTTTGTTTTTCATCACTTTTATTAATTGCAATTATTAAGCGCTCATTCTGATCACCACGACTATAAATCATTACATTTTTATCGCAATATAATGGTAAATAATCACCACGCCTTAAGGAAGAAAATTTTGTGCGTAAATTAAATATTTTCGAATTCCAATCCAGTTGTTTGTTTTCAGCATCAGACAATTCATTATCAAAACGCATCATACGACGGTTATCAGGGTCATTCGCCCCTGTCATTCCGAATTCATCGCCATAATAAATAATCGGTACACCGGGTATGGTGAGAATAAATGTTAATAAAGCCTTTTGTTTTCTATAAGTTGATGACTTATCAACCTGAATTTTGGGCTCTTCCCAGGCTCTTGCTGTTGCATCATCTGACAGGGTTAAATCACCTTCAAGCAAAGCCATCATTCGGGTTTGATCATGACTGTCAAAAATATTTCCCATTAAATTATTATATCCATAAACATCAAGACTGGTATTTAAAGCCATCTGAACATCTCTAAAATCACTATCATCAGCGGCAAAAACTCTTCTCTGGGTAAAAAACAATTCAAAATTAAATTGAGAGTCAAGCATTCCATTGTTTACATAGGATTTAATTAACTCGGCACTTCCAAAGGTTTCCCCGATTTGGTAATAATCAAATTTCTTTTGTGGTTCAATTTTATTTTTAATTTTCCTGGTAATATTACGCCATAATTTTAAAGGTACATGTTTAGTTGCATCATGTCTAAAGCCATCAATATTGGTTTGCTCTATCCACCACAATGCATCTTGTGTAATAGTATTTACAGCTTCCTGGGAATTAATAAAATCAAAGGATGGTAAAAAATCATCAAACCATGTTGTCAGACGATATTCATCGAAAAGGCGGATGTTTTTGTCTCCATTTTCTAATTCTAATTGTCCATACCAATCGCGATGATTTTGGAAATATGGATGCTCAATATGTGTATGATTGGAAACAAAATCCAATAGAATTTTAATATCGTGTTGGTGAGCAATTTTAACTAAATTTTGTAATTCTGATAATGTACCAAAACGTGGCTCTACCTGTCTTGGTTCGGTTGGCCAATATCCATGATATCCACTAAACCAGCGGTGAGGTTCCGGCCATTCCTGAAAAGCAGAATTAGTAGTTTTATTTACCGGTGATATCCAGATTGTATTAATCCCGATTTTTTCAAAATAATTAGATTGTATTTTGTTAATTATTCCTTGAAAATCTCCACCGTTAAAGTTTGCCTGCTTTGCTAATTGAGCATGATTAATAGGATTATCATTTGATTTATTGCCATTGGCAAATCTGTCAGTCATAAGAGAATAAATAACAGCATCTTGCCAAATAAATTCATCAGCTTTTAAAATTTTGCCATTTTTTGTCCAGACTGTAATGATATTTCCCGGATAGCCTTTGTAAGTTGTTATAATTCTAAAAATTGTAATATTTGAATCTTCGACCAGATGTTTGGTGTTTACCGTGATAAAATTTTCTTTAACAGTGTAATATTTTTTATCAAAAATATCATTATTCGCAAGTATATGTACTTTTATTTCATTTTGATGTTTTGAATCAATTACAAATTTTAATTCATGATCCTTTTGATTTTGGAGTATGTAAGTATTTGGAATTTGGTCTTTTGCGATGGATTTTACTTTTATCAAAGAATTGTAAGAGCCAAAACCATTATCAACTTTATCAGGGTTTTGCGGATCAGGGAATTCACCATAATCTGTTACAAACTGGTATTCATAAACACCAGCGTCTAACAGTAATTCTCTGGTAAATATACCATCCCGGTCAGGATCAAACATTTCCAGAGACCTTCTGCTCCAGGTATTAAAACTTCCCATAATCCAGACTTTTTTGGTGGGCTTGGGTGGTTTCAGTTCCATTTGAACAGAGACTTTTTCCTTTACAATTATCGGTAATACCATTTTGTCATCATTATTAGTAAAAAGAATTAGTTTTAATCCGGAAAAATTTTTTTCCGGTTGAAGTTTTATCTGATTGTTAATTTCATCGAAGGATATTTTTATATCTTTTACCGGATTGAATTTTATATTATAGGATTCTGCATAAAACAGGTCACTAAGTTGAAATATATTTTCTTTGGTTCGGTCGATTTTTAATATTTCTATCAATTCAGGTGGTTTAGAAGATTTGTGTGTTGAACTTTTCTCACATGAAATTGTTGATAATAAAAGAAATACTAATAATAGGCAGGATAATATTTTTTTCATATCCGATTTTCCTCGGTTAATATTGATTTTTGATAATAAATGAATTATCACATTTAAAATTAATATATAATAGTCTGAATTGCATGTGGCAGGATAGTCTGTTCCACTGCCTTCATACCAATATATAATTTATATTTAATTTCAAGATCGCTTTGATTCATGATAATAGTTGCCATTGTTCCATCTTCATTTAAAAATGAAGTACTGAGTAAATGGCTTCTACTGCTAACAGTGCTAATTCTTTTTGCGTTTGGACGAATGAATTTGGAAAAGTGTCCAATATAATAATAAGATGGAGTGTATATTAATTCGCCGGTTTTGGTGTCACCGTGAATTGGGGCAAAGCATAAGTTGAAAACATGATTTGGTCCGCCGGTTTCATCTAATAATATATTCCAGTCGGTCCAGCCAACAGTTCCCTGGTTAAAATCATTGATCATAGATTGACCATATCGCTCTGCATTTGGCCAATGCTGATATTTTTTTGCATCAAAGTTTTCTACACATCCTTCGGTAAATAATAATTTTTTATCAGGATAAGATTCTTTTATACGAGCCAGATTTTCGTACATATATTCTCCACCTGCCCAAACTTCGTACCAGTGAAAACCAATTCCCCAGGCATATTTTGATGCTTCCGGGTCTTCAAAAATTGTATTAGCTCTGTTTGTAATCAAATCGCGATTATGATCCCAAACTACAATATTTTTATCTCCCAATCCTTCACGTTCCATAATTGGACCAAGGTAGTTTTTTAGAAAATCTCTCTCTTCTTCAGCTGTATAAATACATGATTCCCAACGCTGGGTGGCCATTGGTTCATTTTGGATAGTAATTCCCCAAATTGGCATTCCTTCTTTTTCGTAGGCTTTGATAAATTTTGTGTAATATAATGCCCAGGATTCAAAGTATTCCGGTAATAATTTTCCACCGTGCAACATTTCTTTATTACTTTTCATAAAAGGAGGAGGACTCCAGGGGCTGGCATATAATGGTATTTTTCCACCGGCGGTTTCTATAGCTTTTTTGATTAAAGGAATTCTATATTGTTTATCATGGTCAATGGAGAAAGTTTTCAATTCTTTATCATCATCGGAAACATAAGTAAAACTTGCACTACTGAAATCACAGCTATGGATTGGTGTTCTTATTAATGAATAACCGATTCCTTCTTTTTTATCATAATATGCTTTTAGTAATTCAGTTTGTTTGTCAGCAGGCAATTTTGCAAATATTTCAGCAGAAGCATCAGTAATTGCACCACCAATTCCCAAAAATGTCTGAAATGATTTATTTGGATTAACAAAAACCGATACTTCAGATTCGGTTGGTTGTTTTGCATCTGTAAAAACTGTTTTGTCTGTTTGGGCTAATCTCAGTTTTGTTTTACTGGCTGTGGTATAGACGATTACTTCTTTCCCATTAACTGTAAATTTTGGAGTTTTTTGTTTTACATTATTCGTGATAGAGCATCCGCAAATTAGTAAAACCAGAACAGAGAGGGTAATAATTAACTTCATTTTTTTCTCCAATTTTCTTTATAATTCAAATTTGATATATCATTCAAAAATTACATGAATAATTAAATATTACCACATATTTTTTCTTCATTTTTCTCCCAAATTTATTATTAATAGTAATTTTATTTACAAAGGATTATATTATTTAAAATTTTGATAAAATAAAGGAGGTCGGATGATAAAACGAATAGTATTATTGAAAGTAAAGGATAATAATCGTTTAGAGGAAATTATTGAAAAATCCCGGGATGTTCTTCCTGGTATTACTTATACTCAAACTGTTGAAGTTTGTGTTGTGAAAGATAATAATGCTTTTGATCTGGCACTGATAATGGAATTTGCGAATATGTCAGATGTAAAATCTTTTGGAATTGATAAAGTTCATCGTGATTATGTTGATAATTTTTTAAAACCTCTTTTAGCAGATATAGTGGCGTATAATTTAGAATGTAGTGCAGAGATCAGGGATTGAATAAAATATATTGGTTTTTATTTCAAAATTTTCTCATTATTTAGTTTAGTATTAAAGGCAAAAACAGTTTTTGGGGGATTTAAAAAAAGCATTGCTCAAAATTGAGCAATGCTTCCGGGCTATCTTTTATAACTAATTTTAATTTTGAGGATGTTTAATCATTGTGACCAGCAAAGCCCCTACCAAACAAAGTAAACCACAAATAGTGAAAGCCAGTCCAAAATTTCCCATATCACCAAGCACTCCGCCAAGAATTGGTCCAAGTATTCCCCCGACACCATAACTGAGATAAACAAAAGGATAATTCAAACCAACATTTCGATTACCAAAAAGATCTGCTGTGAAAGCAGGAAAAAGAGCAAAATTACCACCAAAGTTAAAACCAATAATTACGGCACCAATATATAACAATATCGGAGTTCCTGCCATTTTGGTAAAGAATAAAATGATAATACCTTGTGATAATATCATAATAAAAACCGATATTTTACGGCCTAATTTGTCACTCAATGTTCCCCAAATAATTCGTCCAATCCCATTTGCAAGACTAAAAAATACTGCCATTGCTGTTCCTGCGATTGCACTGGCTTCAGCTAGAGTTTTACCTGCATTTTGTAATGCTTGCATAGGATATAGTTTCATCAAACCAATAGACATCAAACCAGCTCCGGCACTAAAGGTGAAAATCAGGAAGATAAGATAAAAGGGCAATGTCTTCATCATTTCTTTCGGCCCCAAATCAATTAATGGTTTGTGTTCATTTTTTCTAACATTTTCATGAGGATTATAACCTTCAGGTAACCATCCTTTAGGTGGATATTTCATAAAAGTTGAACCAATAATTATAAGTATCATAAAAAATATACCGTATATTATATAAGTTATTGATAATCCAAAATTGTCAATAAGATTTCCGCATGTTCCTGCCAGTTTCACCCAGCCCATAGCACCAAATCCAAATCCGGCCACTGCAAGTCCTGTGATCATTCCTTTTTTGTCCGGAAACCATCTCATGCCTACAGAAATAGGTACAACATATCCAAGTCCAATTCCGGTACCTCCAACAGCACCAATTAAAAGTAGTTTTAGCCAAAAGTTAGTTCCACCAAGCAATCCGGCAAGTAAATATCCGGAACCAAGTGTCATCCCACCTATTAAAGCTAATTTCTTTGGTCCCCAGGTTGAGAGTTTTTTACCTGCAAAAACCATTGAAATGGCAAAAAATGCCAATCCTGTAGAAAAAACAATTTGTGTCTGGACATTGCTCCAGCCAGCTTTTATCAATGATGGTGTAAAAACAGACCATCCATAAATTACTCCGAGACATAACTGAATTAATATTGCACCTAAAATTACCCAATTACGATTCATTATTTTAATATTTTTTTTAATCATTACTCCTCTTATTTATTCTGGCGAATTTATTAATTTCATCAATTAAAAACATTTAAAAATATAACTTACAAAAAATTAATGATCGGGAAGATGTATTAGAAGAAAAAGCAATAAACACAGTGGTACGAAGAATAGAAATAGTTTAAATATTATAAACCTCTGTGTTCTCTGTTTCCCAGGGGTTAAATATTTAAAACACCATATTTAACCTTCAACGAAATAGAATCACCTGAAATTATTTTTTATTATAACTTTATATTTTTAAATAATTTATTTTTTTAATTTCCACAATTTTTTGAATAATATTTCCAATGCATCACCAAGTTTTGCATCTCTGGCAGTTGTGATATCATCTTTGTTATCAAGTACTACATAAGGAACTTTGTGACCTTTGATTGTGATATATTCAGGATCATCGCCTTTGAATTCTTCCCAATCAACATTTTTGTACATTTTTTCCAGTTTTTCATCTGGTAATCCATGTTCAAGTATTGAATCAGGTTTATCAGGATTAAAACGGTTACGATTTTTTCGTAATGATTCTGAAAAAGGTACATCAATATAAAAAATTGCAGCTTTTTTTAGCACGTCATCAGAAAGATACTGATAGGCTTTTTTGTATCCCCCATGTTCTGATCCGCGTGAAAATTCAATCAGTGTTGTGTATTTTTCATGATAATTTTCATCGTCACGAAGTCTCTTGCCATAATCCATGGATAATCTTTCGATTAGCAAATGCCATTGATATTCATGTAGAAAATATCCCTCGGGTGTGGAATGTATTCTTGGTTTGTTGAATTTTTTTTCAAGAATTGCATCTTCTTCAAACCATGTCCATAACATTGGGAAATCATCAATATCGTCAAATTCTGCTACATGAAATCTTTCTGCTCTTTCTGTAGCAGGAGTTTTTTTTATATAATCAATTACTTCAGATTTTCCTGAAGCGGGTCTACCATTTAGAATGATAATGTCAAAAGTGTTTTCTGCCATTTTTTTCTCCTTAATATTGACCATAGATTTTGCAGATTAATAAAAATAATATGATTTTTTTTGATCTGTAATTATCTATGGTTTCATAATATTTTATTTGATGTTATTCTTTCTTTTTGCTAATGCTGGTGGAATTGTCAGAAATAAAATTGCAAATACAATAAATCCTGCACCCATTAAGCGACTTGCTGCCGGTGGATTCACTCCAAATATCCAGGTTAATAAAAATGAGGCAAGTACTCCGGCAATAATACTTGATGAACGATTGACCGGGATACAATAAGTGTTTTCATTTTTATCAAGAAATACCAAGGTACCGAAAACTCCGGTTCCCTGTGATAGTACTCCAATAATGATTAAAGCCCAAAGATATGGCTGATTCCAGTGAAATGTAAATCCTGTTCTCACTGATTCTGTTATTCCATCTACATTGAATAATGCAAACATTATCAAAATGAATAAGAATATTGGAGTTGCTGTCATCTGCTCTTCTACAAAATATTTCTTATTGGCATCAGCACTTTCTGATTTTGCCAATCTGCTCATGAACTGAAATCTGATGAAATAACTAGCCAAATATGTCGCGATAACAATTCCTGCCAGAAATGGTACATGATAACCCTTTGTATCAAAAAGACTGACTAATAGTGCAAAAAGTGCGAAGACCATTCCAGCATAGGAAAACCAACGTACTTTACGATTAGTAATATGATCAATAATTGGTGCAATAATCAACACTCCGCCTCGCATCAAAACCATTGCAAATACGATACTTAGTCCTTCAAATGTATATGCCAAAGTTGTAGTTCCAATAATTAATGCAGTAGAAACTCCTGATAGAAAAGTCCATTTAGTTGGGTGTGGCATATTGATGCCGAAAACTTTTGAATGTGTGGCATATTTCCACCAACCAAGTGCTGAGATAGTGACAATCATAGCAAGAGTAGTAGCAATTGCTGTAACAGGAAGAATGGAAAATCCAGCTAATCCATTTCCGTTCAGACTTGATAATAATCCTTTGCTCATAACTTTTGTCATGAAACTGTATGGTACATAACAAGCAAAATATCCGAACGCAAATGCCCAAATACTGTATTCTGCCAACTTTTCTTTAAAACTTTTATTCAATTTTTTCTCCCCTCTGTGTTTAATTATGCAAAGAATAAATTTTAACTTTTTTATGGAGTAAAAACAAGGAAAAATTTAAAATTATGATAGATGACACTTGATGTTTGACACTGGTTGTTTAATATTTGGATTTTATCTTATATTTTTCATCATCATATTTTTGTTTTTCCACAAACATTCAATATACCTGACAAAATTCCCAGCATCTTTTTCGTAGAAATATAATTCAGTGAAATATTTTGAAGTTTTTCAAAGAATCTGACAAAGCAGAACGAAAAAAAATGTTCTCCGTCTATATTAAAATCATTTATTATATAGGTGTTTGTTATTTTTCTACTACTTAGTATATCCTGTTGAGTCTGATAAAAAAAAATTGATTCCCATGTAACTTTTAAGTATAACTATGTAATCCAGCCAAAATGAAAGTAACTCCAAAATATGTAAAAATAATAGTTAAGAAGGCGATTAAAACTATTAATGACTTTTTTAGTTTTGAGTGTTTGTTTAAATGAAAATAATACACAAGTACCAGAATATTAATTAATGACCAAACTTCTTTTGGGTCCCATTCCCAATATGTTCCCCAACAAAAATAAGCCCAAATTGCACCTGTAATCAATCCGGTGTTTAAAAAGAAAAATCCAATTTTTACCTCTTCATTTAATATTTTTTCAAGGTTTTTTAGTTTTGAATTTTGACCATTAATTAGTAACAGAATTGCCAGAATAAATGCTATAAGCATTGATGAATAGGCAACAAAGTATGCAGGTACATGAATATACATCCATAAACTATTTAAGGCAGGCATCAGTGGTTTGATTACTTTCATATCTGCTGGTAAGCTTAGGGCAATCAAGTCGAGAAATAGTATTAGTGAAATCACATAATATTTGGTATTTCCTGATACTTGCTTTTTCCAAAGTACCAACCGCAGAGAAAACAGGAAAGGAAGGAGGATCATTGTTTCATACATATTTGTAAATGGAGGGTGTTTTGCCAGGTAGGAGCGAGTTGCCAAAGTAAGAAATTGTACAATAATTGCCATGAAAATCAGATAAGTTGATATATTCTGATTTTTAATTTTTATTGAATAAAACAGGCTTAAAAGTAAAGTACAAATTGCAACAACAATTAAATTAAATTCAAGATTCATTTATTTTTCCCCCAAAATACAATTCCTAATACAAATAAATATGCAAGTCCTAAAAGTAATAACAATTTCATTCCGGTTTTTTCAGCAACTTCGATAATACTAACAAATTTTGTATCCAAAAGAGCAACTTTGACGGGAAGGTTATTGATATTAAGTTCAGACTTGTCAGTATTTAATAAAACAAATTCATTATTAAGTCGGAAAATGAATTTTTCCGGGTTTGGAGGATATTTTTCTATTGAGATTTTGTTATTATTATATATTGCAGAATCTCCAAGGAATAATTTATAATTTTTATCAATAATATTAACTTCATATAAGGGGATTTTGTGATATGCACTTTGATAAAGTCGATATTTGCCTAATTTTAAAGGTTTATTAACACTTATTTTTACTGTATCCTGCTTGTCCAGGATTAAAAAACTTGTAAAGGATTTTGGCATCGAACTATTAGGATGATGAATAATTTGAAATTTTTCAAGGTAAAGATTTATATTATATTTGTCAGTTTCGTTATTGACAACCTCTCCAAAATTTATTTCAGTCTCTTCCCGAATTGGAACTGTAAATTGTGAATTTACAGATTTATCAAAAATAATTACAATAAAAGCCAAAGCAATAATTATATGCAACATAACAGCAGTTTTCTTCTTTAGTGCTCTAAATATTATTGATAAAAAAATCAGGAGAATCATTGCAGAAAACAAGATTGTATTTGGATAGGAATCATAAAAATGGTCTAAAGCAAAAAATTTCACAAATATATTTTGGCTAAAAGTTTCAGGATTTTCTTTTTGTAGAAAAAATGTCGCAAAAATTAACAGAATAATAATTATTCCGCTTAGATACTGAAAGGAAGAAATTAATCTCTTTTTCATTTAAACTTTACCTTTATTAACTTAATAATTTATTGGGGTTTATTTATGTTTCCAACTTTCGTAATATTCCCATCCAATACTTTCTAATTGCTGCATACGTTCTATCAAACAGGCGCGAATAATATCACCGGAAGATAACATTCCAATAATTTTATTTTTCTTTGTTACAAATAAATATCTTGTATACAATCCTAACATTTTATCGGATAACCTGTATATAGGCATATCATGCTCAACTGTTTCTAATTTTTTGGTCATATAATTTTTTATAATATCAGTTTTGGGATCAAATTTTGGTTCAAGTATTTCTTTGAGTAAATGTCTTTCAGTCCAAATTCCTTTGACTTCTCCGGCATCCATTATTACGATAGCACCAATATTCTTTTGAATCATTTTTTTTAGAGCTTTATTAATTGTGTCATTTGGACAAACATGCTCTAGATTAGTACCTTTTTCTTTGACAATTTCTTCGGCAGTTTTCATTATTTATTTCCCCCATTTTTTGACTGGATTATTTTCTTGATTATCCAGTCTGTATTTCGTTGTTCATTTTTTTAATAAGTTAAATTTTCTTATCCAAAATCATCATACAAAATATTTTTTTGTTCAACACCTAAATTATCAAGCATTGAAGTCACTGCCTGTAACATTAATGGAGGACCACATATATAATATTCACAATCTTCCGGATTTGGATGGTTTTTCAGGTAATTATCATATAGTGCCTGATGGATAAAACCACATAAACCTTTCCAATCATCTTCTGGTTGCGGATTCGATAAAGCCAAATACCAGTCAAAATTTTCATTTTCTGCTGCCATTTGATCAAATTCATCCTGGTAAAAAACCTCTTTTAAACTTCTTGCACCATACCAGAAAGTCATTTTTCTCTTCGATTTCAACCTTAATAATTGATCAAAAACATGGGATCTCATAGGAGCCATACCGGCGCCACCTCCAATAAAGACCATTTCATTATCAGTATCTTTTGCAAAAAACTCTCCGTAAGGTCCGGAGATAACAACCTTGTCTCCTGGTTTTAAACTGAAAATATAAGATGAACATATCCCGGGCGGTACATTTTTGAATTGACTTTTTTTACTATCCCATGGTGGAGTAGCAATCCTAATATTTAATTTTACAATATTATTCTCAACCGGATAATTTGCCATTGAATATGCTCTGGAAGTGGCCTCATTATTTTTTATTGATAAGTCAAAAAGTCCATTCGTTTCCCAGTCATTTTTGTAGATATCATCAATAATTATATCATTTTTATAATTAATGTTATATTTGGGAACATCGATCTGAATATATCCACCGGCTTTAAAATCCAGAGTTTCATTTTCCGGAAGTTTTACATTAAATTCTTTTATAAATGTAGATACATTTTTATTTGATATGACTTTACATTCCATTTTGCGTACATTAAATATTTCTTCAGGAATATGAATTTCCATATCGTTTTTAACTTTTACCTGGCATGAGAGACGCCAATTTTCTTTTGCCTGTTTTCTGTTGATATGACTTTCTTCGGTGGGTAAAATGTCACCACCGCCTTTGGTCACCTGGCACTTGCAGACTCCACAGGTTCCAGCGCCACCACAGCCAGAAGGAATAAATATATCATTATCATTCAAAGTATTTAGTAATGTATCACCTGCAACAGTATTTATATCATTATCAGCATTGTCGTTAATTGTTATTTTAACATTGCCTTTATAGACCAATTTTGATTCAATAAATACAATTGCAGCTGTCAGTATTATTGCAATTAATAAAAAAGTTATTATACCACTAAGAATAAATAACATCTATTTCTCCTGATAATTTTAAAATATTTTTTATTGATGATCGATTCATTTGTTGCTATTCTCATTTTTGTCTTTTATTGATCTACGAATATCGATTAACGATTGTTGATGTATTGAGTAACATCCTAAATCAACAATCTGCATTCCTTGTTCTAAAATCATTTTTCAAATT
>JAOZSR010000124.1 GCA_029939575.1 Fidelibacterota bacterium | reverse complement strand
TAAAAATTGGTTCGATCTTTTCATTCTTGAAGAAGATAAAAAAACAATACCAAAAGTATTTAAAAAAGCATTGGATTCAATATCTGAAATTTCACAATACGAAAACCCTATTATTACTAAAAGTGGTGATATACGAACAATAAGATGGAGTAATAGTCTTATCTCTGACAATGCTGGAAAAACTGATGGATTACTTTGTATTGGTGTGGATATTACCGATCGTATTAAAACAGAGCAAGCCCTAAAAAAAAGTGAAGAAAAGTTTAGAAATTTGTTCAATGAAAGTCCGGTATCTCTTATAGAAGAAGATTGGTCTAAAGCCAAAAAATTATTAGAAGGATTAAAAAGTGACGGAATTACAATTTCCAGAGAATATTTTGATAATAATCCAGATTTATTTGCAAAATGTTGTGATAAAGTAAAAAATCTTAATGTTAATAAAGCGACTTTAAATCTGTTCAAGTATAAAAATAAAATTGAATATGTTAAAAATAGTTTCAAAATATTAAATGATAAATCTCTCGAAACTATTAAAGATGTATTGGTTGCAATTGCTAATGATGAAAAATCTTTTATTCAGGAATCAGAGTTATTAGATAGTAATGGAAAAATAATTCAAATCATAGTCCAGTTCCAGAATATTAACAATTATAAAAATATTGTATTCTCAAAAATAGATATAACTGAGCAGAAAGAATCCGAAAAGAGATTAGAACAAGAGATTATAGAGCGGAAAAAGGGGCAGGAAAAAATTCAAGAACTTCTCACAGAAAAAGAGATAATACTGAGAGAAGTTCATCATCGTATTAAAAATAATATGATGACCCTAAAAACTTTATTGAAACTACAATCCAGGGATATGGAAATTCCTGAAGTTACTACTGCATTTCAGGATGCAATTGGTCGTATTAGTAGCATGGGAATATTATATGACAAACTTTATCAAAATAAAAACTATCAGGAAGTGTCAACACAACAATATTTTTCAGCACTGATTGATGAAATTTACCAGATGTTTTCCAATTCGAAACCAGTTTCGATTGAGAAACAAATTGAAGATTTTAAACTAGGATCGAAAATAATACTTCCTTTTGGCATAATTTTGAATGAATTAATTACAAATTCAATGAAATATGCTTTCCCTGAAAATAATAATAACCTAATTCAAATTTCTGTTAAAAAAATTAAAACCAATGTAATATTAATCTATAAAGATAATGGCATTGGTTTATCAGAAATTGATACAAAAAGTAATAAAGGTTTTGGGTTGAAATTAATCGAATTATTAGTGAAACAATTACATGGTAACTTATTAATAGAAAATGAAAATGGAGCAAAGTTTACTATTGAATTTGAGAAGTAATATTGATGGTGTTTTATTAGGAATATTTATTGATCTTATATCTTAAAGTTGCTTCAGATATTCCCAGTTTTTTTGCAGCGGCAGTTTGCACATTATTAGTTTCCCGTAGTGCTTTTTGTATTATGTTGTTTTCAAATTGGTTGAGTTGTTCAGGCAGTGTTCCTTTGTAGATATTTTCTGAAAGTTCATCCTGATTAATTGGAAAGTCCTTAGCAGAGATTATATCAGAACGGCTGAGAATTACTGCTCTTTCAATAATATTTTCCAATTCCCGAACATTTCCCGGAAATTTATATCTCGTTAATAAATCGAGTGCTTCAGTTGAAATTTCTTTCTTCTTTCGTTTATTCCTGGATGCATGTTTTTCTACAAAATGTTTTGCTAATAAAGATATGTCATTTTTTCTATCCCTCAGAGGTGGAATGCTAATGGGAATTACATTTAACCTATAATAAAGGTCAGAGCGAAATTCTTCTTTTTCTGCTAATTTTTTTAGGTTTTTATTGGTGGCGGAAATTATTCTTACATTGGTCTTTAGGTTTTGTGATGAACCTAATCTCTGGAACTCGCCGCTTTGTAAAACCCGAAGGAGTTTCACTTGAAAATTCATAGGAATATCAGCAATTTCATCAAGGAAAAGAGTTCCTTCTGAAGCAATTTCAAAACGCCCCTTTTTCCTTTCATTAGCTCCGGTAAAAGCGCCTTTTTCATGACCAAATAATTCAGATTCAAAAAGGGTGTCAGGAATTGCAGCACAATTAACGGCGATAAAGGGATGTTTTTTTCGAGGTGAAGCGTTATGAATAGCCTGGGCGATCATTTCTTTACCTGTTCCACTTTCACCGTGTATAAAAACCGAAGTGTCACTATCACTTACACGGGAGACCATGTTTAAAACTTCATCCATTTCATCGCTTTTATAAATTATTTTTGAAAAATTCACATTCTTTTGTAATTGTTCCTTTAGAATATAGTTTTCCTGTACTAATTGTCGGTGTTCATTGAGTTTGTTGATTTTTAATTCTATTTCATCCAGATCAATCGGTTTTGTAATATAATCTACAGCACCTAATTTCATAGCTTCTACTGCATTTTGCACAGTTCCAAAAGCAGTTACAAGGATTACAGAAATGTCAGGATTGATTTTTTTAACTTCCTTTAATACTTCCAGGCCGGATAATCCGGGCATACGAAAATCTGTGATTATCAGATCAACAAATTCTTTTTTAATATATTCCAGGCATTCATTTCCTGATGAACAATTTTTGATTTCATGTCCTATATCTTCTAAATGCCCGCTTAGATTTTCCCGTTGACTTTTATCATCGTCAATTACAAAAATTTTCATAGTTTTTTATTCCTTTGGCAATCTAATAATAAATTCGGTAAAAGTATTTATTGTGCTGGTTACTTCAATCTTTCCGTTATGATTAGCGATAATCTGGGAGACTTCAGCCAATCCCAGGCCATTTCCTTCAGGTCTGGTTGTAAAATAAAGATTGAATATTTTTGGTAAATCATCTTTGGAAATACCATTGCCGGTATCTTTGATTTTCAAGATAATTATTTCAGGATTATTTTCAGTTGATATCAATAATTCTCCGGAGTCCGGCATTGCACTAATAGAATTTTCCAGCAGATTAACAATTACCTGTTTCATTTTTTCTGCATCAAGTTGAGTGTTTTTTATTTTTCCAGGTAGCCAAACCAGGTTAATGTTATGTTTTAAAAGTTTAGCCTTGTAAATATCAAGAACTTCATTAATTAAAATATTTAAATTAGTTTTGGTTTTATTTAAAGGAGCAGGACGTGCAAAATTCAAAAACTGCCTGATTATTTCTCCAACTCTGTTTATTTCACTTCGAACTGTTTTAATTAAATTGCTTTCTTTACTATTTTCTTCTAATTCTAATGATTTTCCCAGTCTTTGGACGGACATGGAAATTGCATTTAATGGATTTCTTATTTCATGGGCAACTCCGGCTGCTAATTCACCCATAGCAGAGAGTTTTTCTTTTCTTCGTAAGTCTTCTTGCAATCTGTAAACTTCGTCTGTGATTTTTGCTTTTTCATCCTCCAATAATAAAATATTTTGAAAGGATATTGAATAAACCAGTAGAATAAAACTAATAGTTAACAACACTATGATTTTTAGAATAACAGACTTTAGAGTTTCAGATTGTATTGTTTGAATTGGTGTTGTACTTAATGCAATTCTTATTAGACCATAATTAATATTTTGTACTTTAAAAGGTAGAATGCCTTCAAATATTTTTTGGTTTAAAAAATTATTGAATCGCCATTGAAATTTATCTTTACTATAAATATTAGAAAGAAATTCGTCATTATTAATATTAGACAGGCTGTCCAAATTGCATGATGCCGCCAAAATTCCAATAGTATCCTGAATTGTTATATATACGATAGAACTATCTTCAGAGATTGTATTGATTAATTTCCCAATACCAAGTTCTTTCTGGAAATTAATTAATCTGTTAGCATTGATGTTGCCGACTATTGCGCCACCTTTTGATCGTTTAATTGTCACAACAAAATTATTTTGATCTGAATATCTGGATGAAGATATTCCTACAATCAAATTTTCATTACTGCTTTCAATAAAATCAGTGATAATAGGTTTGGCTTTTATTACATTGTGTTCCGGATGATTGGTAAAAATCTTTTCACTGTTTTTACCAAATATATTCAGGCTATTAATATTATTTTCCTGACAATAATTTATTAGAAATTCATTGGAAATGGAACTTTCCAGATCGAGATGATCGATATGTTGTAAATTTGATAATAATTTTGATATGACTTCTTCTTCCAAAGCATCATAGCTTAAAATTGAATTTATAGCCGATTTTTGAATAGTAAGTGAAAGATTTTCCGCCATTTTAGCCATTAGATGCGTTACATTTTTTTTTCTGGAAATGTATTCTATGAATCCGGATGATATAAGAATTATGAATAAGAAAATAAATACTATTGAAAGTATTTTAGGGTTAATCTTTAGTTTTTTAATGGAAAATTTCATATTTGAATATAATGAACAGAAGGGAAGTTGTAAAATAAAAAATTTATTTTATATCATTGTTGAATGAAAAAATATCTTGATACATTGTTGAAAAAGAATTTTAAATCCTTTATATTAATAAGTCACCAAAAAATATGGGGCAATGCAACTTTTGTACATTTATATTTCAAAAAAATGCCTTATTATTTTATAAATCTGAGAGTAAGAGTCATTAGATAAATAGAATACAGGAAATTAGATGGAGTTTTTTAATAGTTTTTTAGTAGATTTTCATGAATTATTTGGAGATCATGTTGTTTTTAGTGTAGGTATCTTATTATTAGTTGGATATTTCGCTGGTGAAGTCGCAGAAAAAATAAAATTGCCTTCAATAACAGGTTATATTATTACCGGATTAATTTTGGGTGGTTCCGTGCTGAGAATTGTTCCCGATGAAATGGCTAACAGGTTAACCAGTATTACTGAAATTGCTCTTGGTTTGATCGCATTAACAATTGGTGGCGAATTTAGTATTAATAAAATTAAAAACTTTGGGCTACGAATTTTTATATTGACCCTTTTTGAAGCATTATTTGCCTTTATAGTTGTTACTACAGTAATGACAATGTTGGGAATGGATGTTAAATATGCCTTATTATTAGGTGCAATTTCAACAGCCACTGCACCGGCTGCTACAGTTATTGTTATCAGGCAATTAAGAGCCAGGGGAGATTTTGTTGATCATCTTTATGGAGTTGTAGCTTTTGATGATGCGCTTTGTGTTATTATTTTCAGTATTGTTTTTGCAATTATAGGTCCTATGTTTGTTGCCGGCCCGCTCCATGATGCAAGTCATAGCGGAGTCTTATCTGGATTTCTGCATGCAATTAAAGAAATTGGTCTTTCTATTATTCTGGGAATAGTCAGTGGATTTTTATTGAATTATTTGACCAGGAAAAAATACAGATTAAATGAAATACTAATATTGTCAGTCGCAATTATTTTTCTCAACACATCAATTGCAATTGTTACCCATTTATCATTATTAATTTCCAATATGGTTCTGGGTGCTGTTTTGATTAACTTATCACCAAAAAATAAAAGAATTTTTCGGGTCGTTGAACCGATTACACCTCCGATTTTTGCATTATTTTTTATTTTAGCAGGAACAGAATTACAAATTTCCGTATTTTCACAAGGAATGGTAATCATTTTTGGACTGGTTTATATCATTGCTCGCTTTTTAGGAAAATTTGCTGGTATTTTTGCCGGATCAATATTGACCAAAGCAGATTCATCAATTAGAAAATATTTGGGATTTTGTCTCTTTCCACAAGCCGGTGTTGCCATTGGATTAGTACTTCTTGTTCAAACATCACCTGTTATTGAGCATGCTCCTCAGGAAGTAAGAGAGAAATTAGTTTTAATTGTAAATATTATATTATTAAGTATTTTTGTTAATGAATTAGTTGGCCCTGCAATATCTAAATATGGTATTGTAAAAGGTGCGGATTTATAATAATTGGGGACAAAATGGATATTTTTAAAGTCATTAAAGAAAAATCATGTAGTATTGATTTTACTGCAAAGGATAAAAAGGATTGTTTAAGAAAATTATCAGATATGCTTGCTAAAACCGTTAATGAAATTGATTCGGATAAAATTTTTCAGGCACTTATGGATAGAGAAAATTCAGGATCTACAGGATTTGAAGGAGGAATTGCCATTCCTCATGCCAAGATATCCGGTTTATCAGATTTTACTGTAGGAATTGCCGTATGCAAAAAGGGTATTGATTTTAGTAGTATTGATAAGAAAAAATCATTTCTTTTTTTTGTTATTATCGGACCGGAAGAAAAGACTAAGGAACATTTACAGATTCTTGCTCAAATTTCACTATTATCCCGTAATAAAAATACCCAAAAAGAAATGTTAAATGCCAAAAACACCGAAGCCCTGAAAGAGGCATTTATACGGCATACCAATGAAATTATGGAAGCTCCAAAAGAAAGTGAAAAAAAGAAACTAATCTATGTTATTTTAAATGAACTTCGTTTTTATGATGATATTCTGGAGATTTTTATCAGTAAAGGTATTAACGAAGTAAATATAATTGATTCTTCCGGAATCAAGGACCAACTGTCAAATATCCCGCTATTTGGCGATTTTTTAAATTTCCTCGGGGAAAGAAGTGATGAGCGAAAAACAATCATGGCTATCATACCTGAATCGGAAGTGCAAAAAATAACTATTAGCATTGAAGAATTAATGGGTGATCTGGATAAACATACCGGAGTAATGGTTATGGCTCTTGATGTTCCTTATGTAAAAGGTACTTTAGTTGCATAAAAAATTATGTTTGAACAAACCTTAGAAAATTTTCATTTATTATTTGGAGATCATATCATTTTTAGTATTGGTCTTCTACTTTTTATTGGATATTTCATTGGAAAACTTGCAGAAATAATAAAGTTACCTTCAATTACCGGCTATATAATTACAGGACTACTATTAGGTGATACTTTTTTTGGAATTGTCCAGGAGGAGATGGTATTCAGGTTAACCAGTATCACAGAAATCACACTTGGATTGATTGCCTTAATAATAGGTGGCGAGTTTAAAATTTCAAAAATTAAGAAATATGGAACAAAAATTTTCATCATGACTTTTTTTCAGGCAATTTTAGCTTTGGTTCTGGTTACATTTACATTGACTTTAATTGGTATGGGGCTAAAATTCGCTTTGATCCTGGGAGCAATTTCCACAGCTACTGCTCCGGCTGCTACGGTATTTGTAATCAGACAGTTAAAAGCTAAAGGAGAGTTTGTCGATTATCTCTATGGAATTGTGGCTTTTGATGATGCACTTTGTGTTATTATTTTCAGTATTGTACTTGCAATTGTTAGTCCGATGCTTGTTTCTGATATTATTAAAGATGGACACAATACCGGAATATTTATGTCCCTTCTACATGCCATGAGAGAAATTGGGTTGTCATTTGTTTTAGGGATGATAAGTGGATTTATCCTAAATTGGGTTACCCGAAAAAAACATAAACTTAATAAAATTTTAATTATGACTATTGCCATCATTTTTATAAATACTTCTGTTGCTATTTTGACCCATTTATCGCTTTTAATCGCCAATATGGTGCTTGGAGCGACATTGATAAATCTTTCATCTAAAAATATAAGAATTTTTGAAGTTATTGAACCACTTACATCACCAATTTTTGCTCTCTTTTTTGTACTTGCCGGAACTGAACTCGATCTTTCTGTTTTTACCGAAAAAATCATTATAATTTATGGAATTACCTATATTATTACACGATTTTTTGGTAAATATTTTGGCATTATTGCAGGTTCTTTGCTGGTAAAAACCTCCTCTAAGATCAGAAATTATTTAGGATTTTGCCTTTTACCACAGGCAGGTGTAGCAATTGGATTAGTACTTCTCGTTCAAACAGCCCCGTTTATGAGTTCTGCATCTTTTGAAACAAAGCAATTGTTAGTACAAATGGTAAATATTATCTTGCTGAGTATTTTTATTAATGAATTAATCGGACCTCCAATATCCAAATATGGTATATCCAAAGGTGCTGATTTAGGTTGATTAATTTCTGCTAATTGAATATGTTGTTTGATGGAATCGTAAAAAGGTTCGAAGCTGTCTTTCCGTCGAAAGCCGGACATAGTCTGAGGCAGCGTAGCAACGAAGAGTCTCGTTTATAATTGTAGGAGATTCTTTCAGTCAAAAACCTGATTGTAAACATTCGTAACTCATTCAGGATGACAGCAAATTTACTTTTTACGAAATTGTCATTATTAATATAGAAAGATTCTGAATAATAGACAAGTTGTTTGAATAA
>JAOZSR010000051.1 GCA_029939575.1 Fidelibacterota bacterium | reverse complement strand
CCGGTTGGACAAAACCTGATGTCATTCTTGTGACCGGTGATTCCTATATTGATAATCCATATATTGGGATAGCTGTTATTGGAAAAGTTCTGATAGATGCTGGTTATAAAGTGGCGATAATTGCCCAGCCGGATATCAATTCTGAAGAAGATATTATGAAATTTGGTGAACCGGAGTTGTTTTGGGGTGTTTCAGCCGGTTGTGTAGATTCAATGGTAGCAAATTATACCCCGTTAAAGAAATTTCGCAAAAATGATGATTATACTCCTGGTGGACAGAATAATGCCAGGCCGGATCGGGCTACAATAAAATATTCCAATTTGATTAGAAGATATTTTAAAAATACCAGGCCTATTGTATTGGGAGGAATCGAAGCAAGTCTGAGGCGAATTTCTCATTATGATTTTTGGTCAAATAAAATTCGGAAATCAGTTTTATTTGATGCCAAAGCAGATATTATTGTGTATGGAATGGGAGAGAGAGCTGTCCTGGAACTTGCCTCGAGTCTCAAAAATAGAAAAGATTATCAGGATATTCGGGGAATTTGTTACATATCCAAAGAGAAAAAAGAGGGTTATTTAGATTTACCTTCCCATCAAACAATATTGACCTCAAAAGAAAAATTTATTTCGATGTTTCATCTTTTTTATGATAATAACGATCCAATTACAGCCAGAGGATTAATCCAAAAAACTGATACTCGGTATTTAATTCAAAATCCACCTGCTTTTTATCTGTCTCAGGAAGAATTGGATAGAATATATGAACTTGATTTTGAGCGAAAACAGCACCCGGTTTCCAAAAAGAAAGGACAGGTTAAAGCACTGGATACTATCGGATTTTCGATCCCGTCTCATCGTGGATGTTATGGTGAATGTAATTTCTGTGCTATAGCGGTTCATGAAGGCCGTACAATTCGATGGCGGAGCGAAAAATCAATTTTGCAAGAAGCGGAAAGATTTCAGAGTCATCCCGATTTTAAAGGAATTGTAAATGATGTAGGTGGGCCGACAGCAAATATGTATGGTTTTGAATGTAAGAAAAAACTCGAAAAAGGAATTTGTAATCACAAAAGGTGTGTTTTCCCGGAAATTTGCCCAACATTAAAACCAAATCATCTTAAACAAATTTCCTTACTGAAAAAACTAAAAAAAATAAAGGGCATCAGGAAAGTATTTGTTGCATCGGGTATCAGATATGATATGGTTCAGGAGGATAGAAAACATGGTAATAATTACCTTCAGGAAATTGTGAATCACCATGTTTCAGGACAATTAAAAATAGCACCTGAGCATATTTCCCGAAAAGTTTTAGATATAATGGGTAAACCAGATTCAAAATCTTTACTCTGGTTCAGGGAAAAGTTTTTTAAATTCAGTAAAAAAGCTGGTAAAAATCAATTTCTAACTTATTATTTTATTGCTGCACATCCTGGTTGCACAGAAAATGATATGCGCGATTTAAACAAATTTATTTCCAAAAACTTGAAAATTAATCCGGAACAGGTTCAGATTTTTACACCTACACCATCTACCTATTCCGCATTAATGTATTATACTGAAACTGATCCCTTTACAGGAAAGAAAATCTTTGTAGAAAAAGATCACTTAAAAAAAGAGAAACAGAAAAAAATTATTACTTCGAAAAGGCGGAATTGATTAGAATTTGGGTTAAAAAACAACAACAATTATAATTTCTTAATAAAACATCGCCGACGTTTATGCTGGCGCTTTTCGAAGAATTTCCATTGGGTCTGAACTTTGTTATTAGTTTCAAGTTCGGGATTGGATTCGGCAATTTTTATACCTTTTTTCACAAATACATTTCCGATTTTTTCCATAATCAGTGCACCTACTCCTTTGCCCTGATATTCAGGCAAAATACCAATAAGGTAGAGATCAGCGGCATTATTTTTCTTTAAGGCTTTCATGAGGTGAAAAATGCCAAAGGGGAATAGTTTTCCCTGCGATTTTTGCAGTGCTTTGGAAAAAGATGGCATGGTAATTCCAAAAGCGATGATCTTATCAGATTCATTCAAAACAATTGCAATGAAATCAGGGTCAATCATACTGATGTATTGTTTGGTATATTCCAAAATCTGTTTTTCTGATAATGGAACAAAGCCATACAAAACATTATAAGATTTACACAAAACATGAAACATTTCATTAGCCCATGGTAAAAGTTCTTTGTTGGTCTTTACTTCAAGAAGTCGGATTTCGTGTTGTTTTTTTACTCTATTGGCAAATTTTTCAATAATTGGTAGTGGTTCGTCGGGAATTTTAATTTGATATTCAACCCAGTCGATGTCTTTTGAATAGCCATATTTCTCTAAGTATTTTGGATAGTAGGGAAAATTGTATAAAGTAGCCATGGTTCCTAATTCCTCAAAACCTTCGACCAGCATACCTGATTTGTCCATGTCGGTAAATCCAAGTGGGCCGATTACAGAATCCATTTTCTTTTCTTTGGCCCATTTTTCTACTGTTGCAAGCAGAGCAGAAGCAACATTTTCATCTTCAATAAAATCAATCCAGCCAAAGCGAAGTTGGCTTTTTCCCCATCTTTCGATATGACCTTTGTTATAAATTCCGGCAATTCTACCGGCTATTTTTCCATTTTTATAAGCCAGCCATAATTTTGATTCGCAATAATCAAAGGCCGGATTTTTATCTTTTGAGAGAGTTTTTATCTCATCTTTTTTAATTGAAGGCACAAAATATTGATGACCTTTATATAATTTATTTGGAAAAGAAATGAACTGCTTAAAGTGTTTTTTATCTTTTACCTCTTTAATTAAAATACTCATATCATACCTTATTTAATAGAAAACTTATAGACAGTTTGAGAATTATACTCATCTTCCGGTTTTAATATTGTTGTTGGAAAGTCAGGCTTGTTTGGAGAATCGGGGTAATGCTGAGTTTCCAGGCAGACTCCGGAGTGTTTTTGATAAACTTTTTGATTTTTCCCGATATTGACTCCATCCAGAAAATTCCCTGTATAGCATTGTATCCCAGGCTCTGTAGTGTATACTTCCATCAGCCGACCACTTTTTTCGTCATACAGATGAGCAGCAAGTTCAAGTTGATTGTTGTTTTTATTTAAAATCCAATTATGGTCGTATCCATTTGTGAATTTTAATTGCTCATAAGTATCATTTATCCGGGCACCAATCAAAGTTGGTGAACGAAAATCCATTGGACTGTTTTCCACGTTTTTTAATTCTCCTGTAGGTATCAATCCCTGGTTAACAGGAGTAAATTTGTTTGCATTAATCATCAGTTTATGGTTGAGAATTGTACTATTTCCGTGGCCTGAAAGGTTAAAATAACTGTGATGTGTTAAGTTGATAATAGTGGTCTTATCAGTTGTGGCTGTATAAGAAATTTTTAGTTCATTATTTTCTGTTAGCAAATAAGTTACAGTAGTTCTAAGATTTCCCGGGAATCCTTCTTCTGTGTCAGGACTAAGGTATGTTAATTTTAACCCTGTAATATTTTCTTTTTCAATTGGCTCAGTTTTCCAGATAACCTTATTAAATCCTTTTATTCCTCCGTGTAAATTATTTTTGCCGTTATTTAAGGCAAGTTGATATTCTTTTCCTTCAAGGGAAAAATTACCATTGGCGATTCGGTTTCCGTATCTTCCTATGGTGGCACCAAAATATGACTTGTCTTCAATATAATCCCTGAGTTTATCATAGCCCAGAACAATATCCTGTATTTTCCCATCTTTATCCGGAACCTCAAGAGAGACTACAATCGCACCATAGTTGATGATTTTTACTCTCATTTTGTTGGAATTCTCAAGTATATATAGTTCAACAATATTATTACTTGATGTTTTGCCAAAAAATTCTTTTCTCACTTTAGTTATCTCTCCTGTTATTTTGTTTTGTAGTGTTTATGTGAAGTTCCAAACAAGGTAATAAAAATTATGTAAAGTGCAAAATAGTTTTTTTGATTTCTGGTTATAACTACTCAAATTTCATTTGCTTATAGCTGAAACTGTTAGAAAGATAACGTAACATTGCTGTTTATTGAGGAAATAAGAAACGAGGTTTAAAATTTGGTTTTTAGTCTGATTGATTCTGCTCTTAAATCTGTTCATCCGGAATTTTTTGTAACATACAGAAAGTTATATCATCCGGGAGTTCATCCTGATTGATAAAATTAAGTTTGTCTAAAACAGATTGAAAAGATGTTTCCTGATCGTGTAACAGGGAGAGTAAAAATTTTTCTTTATCTTTCAACGAATTTTGCAGCAATACATCTAAAATTCCATCAGAAATTAGCAGAATGGAAAAGTCTTTATTAATAGTGATTTCAGTGGATTGATATTCAGCAAAATCATATAATCCAACCGGTAAATTTACATTTTGTAAAAATGCTGTTTTTTCTCCATTGTAATAAATAGGAAATGGAAATTGTCCACCATTACAGCAATTTAATTTATTCTCTTTTTGATCAACAACAGCATAAAAAATAGTGAGATATTTGGCAAAGTTTTTTTCAATTATTTCTTTGTTCAATTCTATTAGAACCTGGTTTGGATTAAGTATAAGATTGTTGTTTTCAGAATGATACATTTTTACATATTGGCTGAAATAACTTTTTATTAATACTGTAATAAATGCTGATGAAATACCATGCCCTGAAACATCAATAAAATAGAATCCTATATGATTTTTATCAATTTTAAAATAATCAATAAAATCTCCACTTAAATATAAGGAAGGCATAAGTTTACTGCTAAACTTATACTGTTGAAATATCATTGAATTTTTCGGAAGTAATTGTTCCTGGAGTTCTCGACCGGCCTCTTCATCCTCTTCCAGTTTTGTTAATGCCTTTTCCAGTGATTGATTTGTCTTTTGCAATTGCATGGTTCGCTTTTTTACTCTTTCTTCCAATTCCACATTAAATTTTCGGATTTCGGCTTCCACTTCTTTTAGTCGGGTAATATCCATCATACTTAATAACAGTCGGTTAGATTCTGATTTTAAAGGGGGAATTGTAATTTTTAAGAGAGCTTCTTTTGGATCACCTGAAAGAGTTTGATATTCAATCTCGCTTTCAAATTGTTCTTTACCTTCTGCAATTGCTAAAACAGCTTTTTTGTAAACTTGTAATGTATTTGGGGTAACTGTTTTTTTTAGCGATGAAACTAATTCTTGCTTATCTTTAGCCTGGTAAAATTTTAAAGTTTCTTTATTCACATTAATAATTTTAATCGAAACCAATATTTCATGTAATAAATTAGGATTTTTATCCAGGTATTCACGAAACGTTGTATTTTTTTTAGCCTTAATTTTTTTTATGATATTTTTTAGTTCAGAAATGTCATCTTCTAAAATGGCAACAGAGACTGTTTGAAAAATGGAGGAATAACGCCGTTGGCTTTCTTTTAACAGTTTCTCCTGCTTTTTCCGTGTTGTTGTATCAATAGCAATGCCCAAAATTGCCTTTTTGTTTGTGTGACTTGAAATAAAAGGAATTTTTGTTGTATCAATAATCATTTCTTCATGTGTTTTTGGAGAAATGATTATGTTTTCAATGAATTTGCTTTTGTTGCTTTTGATCACTTCTAAATCTTCAAGTTGATATTTTTCAATTTCTTTTTTGTTCTGATGAATATTTTTTTCATTTTTCCCTGTCATTTCTTCGGTAGTCATATTATAAAACTCTGCAAAAGATTTATTTACAAGGAGAAATTTTCCTTTTATATCTTTAGCAAAAATCATATGAGGTACAAGATCGATGATTTGACGCATTTCCTCGGTATATTTTTTTACCTGGTTACGAAGTAAATAATTCCAACTTAAAATGGTAATCAATAAAATTGTAATTATTATTATAGCATAAATAAAATATTGAATTTTTTTCCAGAAAAGTTTTTGGGTATAAATTGCAAACCATTTATCATGGATTTTTTTATATTCCCCGGTAGTTTTCAGAATATGTAAACCTTCATTCAACTTTGTTAATAAATTTATATTACCTTCATTAACTGCGAAACAATTTTGCACATATGGCAAATCTAAATTGATATTTATAAGGTTGGACAGGTTGTTTTTTTCAATAAAATAAAGGCCTTGAATTTTGGAAGACATCGAGCAATCATGTTGACCAGAAGCCAATAATTGTAGTCCGGTATCTACATTATTTACAGGTATTATCTTTGTATTAATATTATTTTTTAACAAATAGTCATGCATGAATCCATCTTTTTCAACAATGATTTCTTTATCTTTTAAATCATCCAGAGATTTAATTTTTGAACCTTTTCGAATAAAAACATCAGAACTGATTATAAGATAGGGAGAAGAAAAATCAACTAATTTATCTCGTTCTTCTGAATAATACATACCAGTTACAGCATCAATTTCTCCATTTTCAATTAATTCTCTGACAATATACCATGGCCTGAGTTGAATTTCTATATCAAGATCCATGACTTGTGCCACAGCTTTCATCAAATCAACATCAAAACCGGTATTTTTGCCATGTTCAATAAATTCAAATGGTGGATCATCTTGACTACCTCTTATCTTCAGTAGGTTTTCATTTTTTTGCGCAAAAATATTTAAAAAGGGAATAATTATAACAAGTAGTAATATCCAAATATCAGGTTGTTTGTATAAATTTTTTTTATTCAAAAACATCCTTATCCATATCTAATAACTTAACTTCCTGAAAGTCTTCTAAAAAAACAAGTAAAATATTTATTATTATCTTATTTGGGCAAAGAGGAGAGCATGTGATATTAAATTATTTAAAATATGAATAATTAACATACTGTCTGTATTGTTGAGGACTAATAAATTCTTTGTAGGCCATATCTTTTAGAATTCGTTTCAATTTTTTAAGATGTCGTGGTGATAGGTACTGATTCTGGAAAATTGAGTAATGGTATTTTCTTGGAGAAGGTAGCATCAAAGCCATAAATGCCCCTTCAGCTGCGTTAATATTAGCAGGTGTTTTAGCAAAATAGTATATAGATGCTGCGGAAACACCAAAAATATCAGGGCCAAATTCTGCAATATTCAAATAAATTTCCAGAACCTGGTTTTTGGTAAATCGATTCTCCATTTTTCGGGTAATAATAATTTCTTTTAATTTTCTGGTAAAGGTTTTGACATCACTTAAAAATAATTTTTTTACTACTTGTTGGCTGATTGTACTGGCACCAAATTCCAATCTTCTCTTTTTGATATCTTCTCCAAGAGCATTGAAAAGAGCGTCAAAATCTACCCCGCTATGTTCAAAATATCCACCGTCTTCTGCCATGACTATTGTATAAAGCAGGTCACGGTTGACTTTTTCTAAACTTACCCATTTATATGTAGAATCATTATTAATAATCTGTTCATTGACTGTTTTCTGAGCTAATTCCTGAAAATCATAAAATGTCATAAGTTCAAAATTTGGTATGTTATGAAAAAAACTATAAAGGTAAATTCCCAATCCAAGAATAAATACCCAGGAAATTATGCCGGATATTATTAATGCTAAATAGATAACACGAATAGGTTTTAGCACTACTTTTTCATAAATAAGCTGAAAAATTTCTTTTACTTTTTGGCTGAATTTAAGTTTTTCTTTTTCTATATATTTGCTATCTTTTAATAAAGAAGATTTATCCACAGGATTAGATATTTCTTCAACTTTTTTAGATATTATTTTTACCTTCTTTTCCATTAATGTAATATACTTGAAAATGGACATAGAAGAAAGTGTTTAAAAATTTTATGGTAATAGAAAATTTTTTAAAAATAAGGAATTAAATATGTTTTCCAATGCAATTGTTCGTAAACCTGGGAAAAGTATAATAAATGGATTGACCGACGCTAATTTAGGTATCCCTGATTATCAAAAAGCAATAAATCAGCATAAAGTCTATATTAATGCTTTAATAGATTGTGGGTTGAAAGTAAAGGTTCTGGAGGCTGATGAAAATTTTCCCGATTCCACTTTTGTCGAGGATGTGGCCTTGTTAACACCATTTTGTGCTATTATTACCAATCCCGGAGCAAAATCCCGTAAAGGAGAAATTGTAGGAATTAAAAAAACGATACAGGAGTATTACACCAAAATTGAAGAAATACATTCACCGGGTACTGTTGAAGCGGGTGATATAATGATGGTTGGAACCCATTATTTTATAGGCATTTCCGAGAGAACAAATTTAAATGGAGCTCAGCAGGTTATTCAAATTTTAAAAAAATATGGGATGACCGGTTCTGTTATTAAACTTAAGAATATGCTCCATTTGAAAACTGGTTTGGCCTATTTAGAAAACAACAACCTGGTTGCCTGTGGAGAATTTTTATCTGAGCCGGCATTTGAAAAGTTTAATATTATAGAGATTCCATTAGAAGAGAGTTATGCTGCTAATTGCATATGGATAAATGGAAAAGTATTAATACCCAAAGGATATCCAATTACATATTCAAAAATTAAAGAAGCCGGTTATGTGACCGTTGAACTTGAAATGTCAGAATTCCGAAAATTAGATGGCGGGCTGAGTTGCTTGTCTCTGAGATTTTAGATGTAGTCAGGTTTTTGATGAGTAGAATTTTTCTATATTTCTATGAACTATCTGTGAAATAAACAATTATAGGTAAATTTTTTTCTGAAGTAAAAATTTTATAATTGTGATATTTCTCACAAAAATAAAAAAATGTAAAATTTAGACATAAACTCTTTATTATTCATTAATTCATGCTGTTATTGACCAATGAATTTGAATTAAAAGAGTTAAATTTACCTAAAAATCATTAGGTAATATTTTCCTCTTTGTCGAATATTATCATGATAATTTGATTAAATTCATATCTATCTCAATTTGAGCTAATATAATCATCTTTAAATTTGACAAATATAGTAAAAAACAGTAAAATTATCCTGATGATAGTAAATCCACAAAATACCAGTAGTTATTCATTTTATCCCAGGCAAGTCAATAATAATGCTCAACAAAGCACAGTTGTGGAAGAAATTCAGGATAAAATTTCACCAACTCAAAAAGTAGCTTCCACCAAGCAATCTGACCAATTTGGTAATCAAACAGATTTATCTGAGGAAGAAAAGAGAGAATTACAGGTACTTAAAGAAGAAGATAAAAGGGTCAGGACTCACGAACAGGCTCACAAAAGAGCAGGTGGTAAATATGCAGGACAAATTCATTATGAATTTGAAAGTGGGCCCGATGGGCAGAAATATGCTGTAGCCGGACATACTGAAATTAATAATGCTGAAATTCCAAATTCACCTGAAAAAAATATTCAAAAGATGGAAAAGATCATCAAAGCAGCCCTTGCTCCAATGTCTCCATCTACAACAGACAGGCAGATTGCGGCCGAAGCCCGTCAGAATAAAATGGAAAGCCAAGCTGAACTTAGAAAAGAAAAACAGAGCCAGGTAAACGAAATAAAAGAGAGTGAATCAGACTATATAACCTCCTATGCACATTCAGCTTATAGCGAACAACAAGATATTGGTGAATACTTCCAAAATAATTAAAATATATCAGTTTAATTAGTCTAAATTTTTATAGAAATAAATTTTTAAAAAAAATGTTGTATTTTTAATATTCTTTTTGTATTCTATACATACAATACACATGATGGAAATATTTATACATAAGAAGAAATTTAATACATGAAAAGATGATTTTGATAATCTTAAAACTATCTTTTATTAATATTACATTTATGGCATGTAGGGTAAAAAATGGTAGAAAATTCAAATCAACCTAAAATTATTATTGTAGAAGATGAGATATTGGTTGCAAAAGACATTCAGTCTCAACTTGAATCATTCGGATATTTTGTTCCTTGTATTCTTAACACTGGCGAAGAAGTGATTCATGCTGCAGGAAAATATTTGCCGGATTTATTTCTGATGGACATCATATTGGCGGGTTCGATAGATGGTATTGAAGCAGCACTAAAAGTTAAAAATGCCTATAATATTTCATCAATATTTTTGACAGGTAATGCGAATAATGATTTTATTCAACGTATAAAAAAAGTAGATCCTCTGGGGTTTATTGTAAAGCCCTTTGATTCAGAGGAATTAAAAGCAAATATTGAAATTGGTATTCATAAAAACAAAAAAACTCAGCTTGATGATAAAATTATTAATTTTTTCACAAAATTAAGTAATAATGGGAACATGATCCCAATTTGCGCAAAATGTAAAAAAATTGAAAATGGGAATAATAAATGGACAGTGTTTGAAGAATACTTTTTTGAAAAAATCGGGCTGGAATTTACCCATGGAATTTGTCCTGATTGTATTCGTGAGATTTATCCGGAATACTTAGAAATACAAGAATCAAAAAGAGTTTAGTCTTTGTGTTTCTTTATAATATAGATAAGTTTGTCGATGTCTGGTATTTCACCTAATTTATAGATTTTAGTATATAAGATTTTTCCTTCTTTATCAATAATAATATTCGCTTTCTCTGAGTATCCATTAGTTTTCCTAAATACATTATATTCTTTGGAAATAAGGCCATGAGGCCAAAAATCAGATAAGAGACGAAGGTTTTTGAGCCTTAGTGTTTTGGCCCATTTTTCATTCGTAGATTCCTGAACTACTCCAATAGCCACTGGAATGGAACCGTGGGCCAGAAATTTTGAATAATTATTATCAAGATCCAAAATTTGTCTTTCATTGGATTTCTTCCAGGCGAAAGGAAAAAATGATAAGACAATATTCTGGCCGATATGCTCTTTTAACTGGAAAAAGACTTTATTTTGATCTCTAAGTTGGAAATCAGGTGCTGTTTTTCCAACTTGTAAAGGCGCCTTGTCTTTTTTTTGAAAAATATTCTTAAAAAATTTAATTATAAATTTCACAATATAGGAACCTAAATTTGGTGGCAATTATTAATTATTCAATAATTGGGAATAGACAAGTGATATTAAATCCGACAGTTTACTGGGTTTGGATATCCATTTTGAATTCATGCTATTAAGTTTTTCCTCTTGTTCACTGTCAAGTTCATAACCTGTCATAAAAATGATTGGAATGTTAATTGATGCCTGCTGGATTTCATCAAACAGATCAAAACCATTTTTGTGCGGCATTACAATATCAGATAAAATAATATCGATTTTTGTTTTTTTTATAAGATTTATTGCTTTATCTATAGTATTTGAAGTATATACAGTAAAACCTTGTTGCTCAAAAAAATCTGAGTATAATTCTAATATTAACTCATCATCGTCAACAATTATTATGGAATTTTTCATCAATATCCTCAAGTTCATAATTACTTTTCCTCTAAATATATAAAAAATAAATTAAAAAAGTGCAGTTTTTTTTATTTTTCCTGCACTTTTTGTAAGATTTTATAAATTTAATACTTGCGTTATCAATTGTTGATTCAATAGATTGTAATCTAATCAGACAGTATTTATTGAGTTTTCTCTAATCCCTTGCCCATCCATGGTTTTGCTAAAATTAATGCAATTGGAGAAATCATAGCAATAAAGGCATATATTAACCACATTGATTCGCTATTCATCTGAGATGGATTAAGTCCATCCGGGCAATATTTCATTAAAAACCATCCTGAATATAATGATGTTATGATTTTAGTCAGGAACCATGGAAATTGTCCAATTCCCATATAAATTCCAGTCATATTTTTTGGTGCTATTTCAGCAACCCATTGTAAAAAACGTGGCTGCCACATTGCTTCACCAATGGTCATAATTATCAGATAGCCAAAAACTGTATATATATTTGGTCCGAGAGTTAAAAGAAAGGTTGGCGCTGCCATTACAAAAGTACCAAGTATCATCATTTTATAGGTATCCTGTTTAGCTGTTAATCCAGCAACAATAGGAGTTAAAACAAAGATAAAAAGTGGATTTAAGTTTGTAAAAAATTCAAAATTATTTGAAATAAGTCCGGTAAAAGCCCGTTCAAAATACATTGGTAAAGTCAACCAGTTGTGAGCAAATAGAGTTTGAACCGGGATCAGGATAAATATGAAAAACATGAACCTGACATCTTTAATAGGGAAGTTTGCGAAGTAATATTTCAATTTCTCTTTTCCCGTCATATCATCAAGATTGTCTTTATCATTTTCAATCTTTTCTTTTACTTCACTTTTGGCATTTTGGATTGCATATTTAATTGTTTTTTTTGATAAAATAAAATAGACAGTGAGAATTGCCAATATTGTAAGCATTACATAAACCCAGTAAACACCACTTATGCCGAAAGTTTTTCTTACTGGTGGTGAAATTATACCAGGCAAAAATCCACCAAGATTCATAATTGCATAAAGCATTGCATATCCCATAGCAGCTGTTTTTCCAGTTGTAAATTGTTTTACAGATGCATAGCAGGCTGGTTGAAAAATACCATACCCGATAACTACACCCAATATTCCGAACATTGCATAAATATGGCTACTTTCCCAAAGACCACTAACACCAAGTTGTGGAGCAAGTGCTAAAATAATACGTCCGATTAACATAAAAGTTAAGGCTACTAATAATGATTTTCTTACCCCTATCCAATCAACTGTTCCACCGAGGAATAACATGCTCAATGTAATGCCAGCTGTCAGTATTCCTACCATACGACCGGCAGACACATCGTTTAATCCAATGTATTCATTGAAATACATTGCCAATAAACTAAGAATGCCAAAATAAACCAAGCCTTCTAAAAGATAGGTGATATTTATTCCCCATAAAGCTTTAGGAGCCTTGGCAAAGGCTGCAAAAGTCTCCTTTAGTTCCATAAAAGCATCATTTAGAATTTTGGAGATGCTACTTTTCCCTGATTCTTTTTTCTTTTTTTCCATTATTAATCCTTATTTTGAAATTAATATTTTCCCTCAAAATTTGAAAAGCAATCTATTAATAAAAATGAAGATTGTTAAGTAAAAATTTAAAAAATTATAAGAAAAGAGATTTAAGAATTTGTCTGAAGTAGTAAAATTCCAATTTTACAATCATTGTATTTTTTAAACATTTTAGTTATATTCAAATGATTTTTGCATGATGAATTTATGACCACAATTATAATCCCAGGGGTGCTGTCTCTTTTGAGATAGCTGAGAGTAAACCCTATAACTTGATCTGGATAATACCAGCGGAAGGAGGAAAGATGCACATTTCTCTCATTACCTTTAAAAAGACATATTATTATTTATTTTTAATTTTAATATTTTCAAACTTTCTTCTGGCAGAAGAGAGTATAATTAGCGGGGAGGTTAAATCTGCTAAAACCGGCTTGCCTTTACAAGGTGCAAATATAATAGTTATGTCAAGTGAACAGGGAACTGCTACAGATTCTCACGGCCTCTTTAATTTAAAAATAAATAAATTCCCGGTCTATTTAACAGTTTCTTATATTGGTTTTCACGAAAAACAAATTTTAATTAAATCTGATGAAGTGATTGTTATATCGTTGGAACCGAAAACAATTTCAGGAGAGGACGTAATTGTATCTGCTATAAGGGCTGTTGCCGGAATAACACCTGTGGCCTTTTCTACTTTGACTGCACAAGAAATTGAGACCAGGTATTCCGTGGAAGATATGCCTATGATTTTAGCCATGGAACCCGGAGTATATGCATATAGTGAAAGTGGTAATGGAACAGGGTATTCTTATGTATCAATACGTGGTTTTGACCAAAGCAGAATAGCGGTTATGCTGGATAATGTTCCCTTAAATGATAATGAAAGTCATCAGGTTTATTGGGTTGACCACGGCGATATTTTAAGTGATACAAAAGATGTCCAGATTCAACGTGGAATTGGGAACAGCTTGTACGGTTCATCAGCTTTTGGTGGCTCTATCAATGTTTTGACCCAAATCGCCAAACCGGAATCTGAAGTTAATCTGAAAGCTGGTTATGGATCATATAATACTCAAAAATATAGAATAAAAATTAACTCTGGCGAAAAACTTGGTGAAAACCTAAGTGGATTTGCAAGAGTTTCCTCGATTTCTTCTGAAGGATACAGGGACTTTCATGATAGTCAACAACTTGCTTTTTCAACAGGGCTGGAACATCGTTTCCAAAAAATGATTACTCAATTTCGTGCTTTAGTAGGATATGAAAATACTGATCTTACGTGGGATGGAGTTTATGCCACAAATATTAATGACAAAGAGGCGAGACGTGAGAGTTATAAAGCCTATACTGATGATTTTTTACAACAAATTTATTCACTGAATTCTTTATATATTTATAATTCCAAATTTACTTTTCGAAATGTTGCATATTTTGTGAAAGGTAGTGGATATTATGAAGTTGAAAAAAATGGAGTAAATTATTTTGAATATAATCTGGATGTGCTTGATCAATATACAGATGAACAGGAACAGGAATTAACATCTAATTTGTTAAGAAGAAAGTGGATTCAAAATAACTATTTTGGTATAATTCCTACTTTTACATATAAGGACGAATTATTAAGAATTGATTTGGGAACAGAAATGCGTTCTTATACAGGTAATCATTTTGGCGAAGTAACTAATTTTTCTAATCAGGAATTAGTTAGAAGTATTAGTGAAGAATGGTACAAGTATTATGATTATACAGGTAAAAAAATATCATTGACTGGTTTTGTACATGGGAATATTTATTTTACAGAAAAATTAAATTTTATGGCTGATTTTCAATTAAAATATCATAAATGGGATTTGAATCAGGAGAAAATCGGTCATGCGGCAGGACATGCTATTTCTGCTAACTGGGTTTTCTTTAATCCTCGTTTTGGTGCTATGTATCGCATGAGTGAAAATATTTCAGCATTTGTTAATTATGGTAAATCTCATAAAGAACCGGCAGATAATCAAATTATTTCTGCCGATGATGTTTTTAGTGAACCGGTCATGGTAGCTGCGGAATCTGTTGATGATTATGAACTTGGTATTCAGTTTGTGAATAATCTTTTTTTTCTGAATATAAACACTTACAGGATAAAATTTGACAATGAGCAATTGAAAAACATTGATGTTGAGCAAGAAGGTGAGTATGAATATTTTTCCGCTGATGCTACAGTTCACCAGGGACTTGAGATAAGTGCAAATTTATCACCTTTTAAAAAATTTAGAGCATTTGCTAATGCAAGTTTTGCCCAAAATATTTTTATAGCCGGAAAATTTAAAAACAATGTGTTACCAAATACACCTATAATCCTGGCAAATTTTGGACTTACATATAATTTTAACCAAAATATTTCCCTGTTTACAAATTCAAGATATGTGGGAAAGCAATATCTTGACAATCAGAATCATGGTAAAATCAATCCATATTTTCTGATGGATTTTGGTGTAAAATATTCAGTTAAAAATATTACTCTTAACTGTAAAATTAATAATATTTTTGACACGTTATATTCTACTTACGGTTATGGATATGAGTATGAAGGATATCATGCCTATTACTGGCCTGGAGCGACAAGAAATGGGTTTTTCAGCCTGTCATATTCGCTTTGATCTAGGAGGATTCTGGTTTGATAGTCAAATGTTTTGCGAAAGGTAAAATTTTTAATTATTTTATTTAGAAATTTTTTAGCAAATAAAATTGAGGGTAATTATGAAATGTAAAAGATTAATTCAGTTGTTTTGTTTTTTTTTACTTTGCCTGTGTCTTTTTTCTTGTCAAAATGAGACTGTGCAAATATTTGAATCAATAGAACTTAAGGATGGGTGGAAAGTAGTTTCATCAGAGGATCTTTCTGAAACAGGTGATATTATTTCTACAATTCAACAAAATACAGGGGATTGGTATAAAAGTTCGGTTCCTACCACTGTATTAAATGTTCTGGTTGAAAACGGGAAATACCAGAAGCCTTATTTTGGTAATAATCTTGCATCTATTCCAACAGATCAATTCAAAAAGTCATGGTGGTTTAGGAAAGAATTTGAGATTAATTCATCTCAAAAATTTGAAAATGCAAAAATCCTATTCGAAGGAATTAATTACAGGGCAAATATCTGGCTTAATGGACAGCAGGTAGCCCAGGAGCAAAATATTTTTGGATCGTTTAGAATATTTGATTTTGACATTTCCCGTTATATTATTGAAGGTGTCAATGTTTTAGCAGTAGAGATTATTCCTCCCAAACCCGGTGATCCTACAATAGGTTTTGTTGATTGGAATCCCACACCTCCTGATAAAAATATGGGTATCTGGCGAGGTGTTAAATTGAAATTATTCGGCAAAGTTTTTTTTAATGAGACTTATGTTACCGGTAAAATTAATACAGAAACTTATGAAAATGCTAAGTTAAAAATATCGACAAAATTGTCTAATTATTCCAATTCAGAAGTACAAGGAATTTTAAAAGGCAGCATTGGTCCGATTTCTTTTCAAAAATCAATTAAATTAGAAAAAAAAGAATCAAAAATAATAATCCTCAATTCTGATGAGTTTTCCCAATTAAATATTCAAAACCCAAAACTCTGGTGGCCAATTAATTATGGTGAACCAAATCTTCATAATTTGACATTGGAATTTATAGAAGATGGGAATGTTTCCTGTGAGGAAAGTATTAGGTTTGGGATCAGGGAAGTTACAGATTATTTGAATGAAGACGGGCATAGAGGTTATAAAATTAATGGTAAGAAAATTTTAATCAAAGGTGGAGGATGGGTTGATGACCTGATGCTGGCTGATGATTATAAAAAGGTGGAAGCCCAGGTTTTATATACAAAACATATGAATTTGAATACAATTAGATTGGAAGGTTATTGGGGCAATTCTCAGGATATATATAATCTATGTGATGAACATGGTATATTACTTATGCCGGGCTGGAGTTGTCATTGGGAATGGGAAAATTATTTGGGTAAAGCGGTTGATAATAAATATGGTGGAATTATTTCTGAGGATGATATTGAATTGGTTAGTGATTATACAAATGATCAGATCATTTGGTTACGAAATCATCCGTCTATTTTTATGTGGGGCTTTGGAAGTGATATGCTTCCCGCACCGGAATTGGAAAAGAATTATCATGACATACTAAAATCGGTCGATCCGACTCGCCCATTTTTAGTATCACATCAAAGCCTAAATAGTTCTATAAGCGGGCCTTCTGGGGTGAAAATGTTCGGTCCCTATGATTATGTGCCACCTGTATATTGGTACATTGATACAAAACATGGTGGTGCTTATGGATTTAATACCGAGACCGGACCGGGTCCCCAGGTTCCATTAATGGAATCAATTAAAAAAATGATTCCCGAAGAAAATCTATGGCCGATTGACGAAATGTGGAATTATCATTGTGGTAGAAATGAATTCAATGATATGGAAGTTTATATTAACGCTTTAGATCATAGATATGGGAAATCAACTGACCTTAATGATTTTGTAAATAAAGGTCAGTTAATGAATTACGAAGCTATTCGAGCCATGTTTGAGGCTTTTGAGGTTAATAAGTATAAGACAACCGGGATTATTCAGTGGATGTTGAATTCAGCCTGGCCGGAAACATTCTGGCAACTGTATGATTATTACTTGTTACCTACTTCAGCCTTTTATGGTACCAAAACAGCTGTAGCGCCTATGAACCTTATATATAATTATGGTGATAACGCAATATATTCTGTTAACAATACTTTGAAAACTTTACATAATTTTCAGGCCATTGTCAGTATATATAATTTTAGTTCTGAAAAAATATATGAGAAGAAAGTCAATATTGATTTAAAGAAAAATTTTTCAGATAAAATATTATCAATTCCGGAGATTAAAAATAAATCAAATATTTATTTTATTGATCTAAAATTATTAGATAATAAAAATGAATTAATTGAAAATAATTTTTATTGGTTATCAAAAAAACAAGATGTACTGGATTTTGATAATTCAAAGTGGTTTTATACTCCACAACTGGAATATGCTGATTTTGTAGAACTGAAAAACCTTCCTAAAACAGAGATAAATGTAGAATATGATTTAGAAAAAAATCAGGATAAGTACCTTTTGCATGTTGTTTTGAAAAATCAAAGTGATAAGATTTCATTTTTTAACTATTTAAATCTTATTGATCCTGAAACCGGTGAAACAGTGAAACCACTTTTTTGGGATGATAATTTTGTGACTATTCTACCTGGAGAAACAAAAAAAATCTGCTGTGAATTTTTTAAAGAAAATTTAATTGCAAAGGAACCGGTTTTTGAAATAACAGGCTGGAATTTAATTAGATAAATTGAGAAGAATCTAAAAAAATATTGTTTGGTTGGACTTCATCATTTTGTTTGTGTTCTCATTGTTTTATCTGAGATGATATTAAAATTATTTAACATTATTTATAAATCATAAAATTCTTCATTTTCATTGAATGTTTTTTCTATGGAAAATTCTTTGTACATTTCTAATATGAAAAAAATGAAGACTGCTGAGAAAATATTTTATAAACTGGGTCAAAAAGCCGGAGAAACCTATGCCAAGGGAAAATGGTATTTACACTCAGCTTTTGGGAGTCAGGAAGAGGCTATAAAAGCCGAATATCTTTTAGGTAAAAAATTAGCCAAAGAAATGCTTGCTGATATTTATATTGATGTTAATCCAAAATTAAATGAATTAGTCAAGGGAATAGGCAATAAGTTGTCATATCGCTTAACAAATAAATATCGGAAATTCACTTTTTATATTCAATATACTAAGGATGTTAACGCTTTTGCTTTGCCCGGAGGTTTTATCTTTATTACCTATGGATTGTTGAAGAAGATAGAAAAAGAACCCGATGAAATTGCCTTTGTCCTGGCTCATGAAATGATGCATGTGGTTTTGGGGCATTCAATAGGTAGAATTCTGACAAAATATTCTACACAGGTAATTACAACAATACTAATGAAATATAGCAAGTTTGGTGCTATTGCTAAACAGGTTATTGGAAAATTTATCAATAGCAGTTATTCCCGTGAAAATGAGTTGGAAGCTGATTCTATGGGTGTGAAATTGATGAATGCTGCCGGTTATAATTCTAAGGGTAGTGAAAAACTTCTAATGAGGTTGGATAAAATTACTGCTGATAATTTTAAATTTTTCAATTATTTTAATTCTCATCCTCCAATAACTGAACGAATTGAAAAAATCCAAACAAAATAATTAAACTGTTATTCAGAAATTAATATTTAACATAGTGCATTCTTACTTCCGGTCTATTTAAGTTTAAATTCTTTGTATCATAAAAAAAGCCTGGTACAAAGACCAGGCTCCAAGGCATTTCATAAAAAAGGTAAAGTAATCGATAATCTATGTAAGTGTATAATTATGGGTTATTTCAATATTATTACTCGCAACATCATATTCTGACACAAATTGACGCCCACCAATTATAAAACATACTAAACAGATAATCATTCCCAAGCTCACTAAAAAATTCTTCATTTTATTTCTCCAATCTTTATTTATTTCAAAATTTCAATCTTAACAGTAATTAGACTTTGACAGTTTTTAAAAAGTTGTCCAATATTTTTAATATTGTAAAAATTATCTCAGAACTCCTGATCTGAGTAAAATTTCAATATATTATTTTGAATTTTATTATTTATGATGGAGTCGTAAAAAGGTTCGAAGCTTTCTTTCCGTCGAAAGCCGGACATAGTCTGAGGCAGCGTATCAACGAAGAATCCGGTCGCTAATTGTAGGGGATTTTTTCAATCTAAAACCTGATTGTAAACATTAGTACCTCATCCGGAATGACAGCAAATTTACTTTTTACGGAATTGTCATCTACCAATATTTTAATTTGATAGTGATTTTAGTCTGTGTTTATTTTTTTGGGAAAAAACAAGACATGATGTTAACTGGTTATTTCAAAGGCTGATGGTCCGGCCATTGTAGTAAAGAAATCAGATTTTTTATTCCATCTCCAGTTTTGGTAATTTTTTGAAAATAAAATAGAATGAGCCTAAGGCCAAAGCAGTGCAGATGATAGCAGGCAAGTAATCTGAATACATATAATAACCTGCGGCAAATACTGTATTGTATACTGCAATGCAGCCAACAAACATTAATAATATTCCTAAAGGTAAATCACCTTTTTTTGCTTTTTCTGTAATTGGTGTGCAATTTTGTTCGGCATATAAAATTACTTTATTCCAGCCATTTCCTCCCGGACGAACCTTTTGATAAAATTTTCTTAATGTTTCCATATCCACGGGTTTTGTTAAAAAGGTAACAGTTAGCCAGGAAACCGTAGTAATACAAACTCCGATTAATAATTGTTGCCAGTGCACTATATGAATTCCCATTTTGTTTAAAATTAAAAAGCCAATTGCTACCATAAATGATACAATCATTCCGGTGATTTCAGTTGCAGCGTTGATTCGCCACCAGAACCACCTTATGATGAAAATCGCTCCGGTTCCGGCACCAATTTGCAGCAAAATGTTAAAAGCCTGCAACGCATTGCTAAGTAGAAGTGCCAGACCAGCAGTTAGAAACATTAGTGCAATGGTTGATATTCTGCCTACCATTACAAGTTTTTTTTCCGGTGCATTTTGGTTAATGAATCTTTTATAAAAATCATTGACTAAATATGAAGAACCCCAATTTAATTGTGATGCCATGGTTGACATATAAGCTGCAATTAGCGAGGCTACAACTACACCAAGAAATCCGGTTGGTATAATTGTCAACATTGCAGGATAGGCCAGGTCATCCTTTAAAATATGAGGATCAATATGAGGGAATTTCGTTTGGATATCTGATAATTCCGGAAAAACGATTAGTGAGGCCAGTGCAACGATAATCCATGGCCACGGGCGAATAGCGTAATGAGCAACATTAAAAAACAGGGTTGCGCCAGTAGCATTTTTTTCATCTTTAGCAGACAGAACTCTTTGCACCATATATCCACCTCCGCCAGGTTCGGCACCGGGATACCAAACGCTCCACCATTGTACAATTAATGGCATTAATAATAGGGGAACAAAGGAGTTGAGAAAACTTTCTTTTGTGCTACAGTCTGGAATAAGATTTAATTTATCTGCAATTGACGGATTTGAAAATAATCCTGATATTCCACCAATTTCAGGAAGTTTAAGAGCAAATATGGCAGCAGTTATCGCTCCAAACATTGCAAAAATGAAAAGGAAAAAATCAGTAAAAATCACAGATTTGATTCCACCGATGCCAGCATATATAACGGTAACAATCATAGCTATTGCAATCGATTTTATTGGTGAAAAATTAAAGAGAACACTGCCGATTTTTATTGCTGCCAGAGAAACAGCCGCCATGATCATTACATTAAAAAAAACACCGAGATAGATAGCCCTGAAACCACGTAAAAAAGCAGCAAGTTTTCCACTGTATCTGATTTCATAAAATTCAATATCAGTCATAACCTGTGAGCGACGCCAGAGTTTTGCATAAATGAAAACAGTCAACATTCCGGTTAGTAAAAATGCCCACCAGACCCAGTTTCCGGAGACACCGTTGTTTCTGACAATATCGGTCACAAGATTTGGTGTGTCTGTGGAAAATGTGGTTGCCACCATAGATGTTCCAAGCAACCACCAGGGCATTTTCCTGCCAGACAGAAAAAAGTTTTCCGAGCTTTCACCGGCCTTTTTTGAACTTAAATATCCGATAGATAAAATAATAACGAAAAACAGGACTATTATTGACCAGTCTAATAACTCTAATAACATGATGCTTGCTCCTTAAAATAAACTTTTTTACTTAATCCTGTTCCGGATTTTGAAGTTTTTATTCTGGATGATATTCTACCGGCAAGCAGAATTAGGGTTTTGGTTTTTGTCAATGACGTAGTGTTTTGTTTAATCATTTTTTATCAAGGTTTAATTTATTTCCATTTAGAAAAGATATGGAAAATATAATTTCTAAATATTATTTTGTTAACCGCTTATTATGGAGTTTTTTTTTCAGAAATACAATATTAAAATTTGTTAGAAGTAAAAAGTATTAAATGGTTAACCTTTATCATTAATGAATTTTTCAGGTTAATTTGATTCCTGGAATTTGATAATTATCGGAAAATTGATTTTGAAATATGGGTAATTCTGCAACAAAGGTCCACTTCACCTGATGCTACAACATATAAGTTTTTAAATTCTTCGATTCCCGTTGTAAAGACAATATCATTTACATATATTAAATCCTGCATATTCATAGTTAATTTTTCATTTGCTTCCAAAATTGGATTTTGTTCATCAATATGTTTAATAATCCAGGGATTTTTTAAATCTAATAGCGCATGAAATGTACGGTATTTTCCAACTGTGCCTTGTTTTTCTACTCCATGAAATAAAATTAACCAACCATTTTTAGTTTTTATCGGAGGAGATCCGGCTCCAAGTTTCATAGAAAGTTTAGTACCTTTTAATGCTCTTATAAATGGAAAATCTATAGGTTTCCAATGTAATAGGTCTGGAGATTCTGCCATATTTATTGATGGTCCGGGATTATATTTATTATCCAATCCTGTGGCAAAATACAAATCTCCCAAAGGTCTGGTCAAAGCATAATATTTTCCCCCGATTTTTTCTGGAAATAATACCATGTCCTTGTTTTGGTGATCCAGGATTATTCCTTCTAAATTATAGTTCAATCCATCATCTGAGGAATATAGCGTAGTAGAGTGTCTCTCTGAGCTAACTGAGCAGTTAGTCATATAATACTTTTCTCCAATTTTTGTAATTCTTGCGTCTTCAATGCCATATTCCTGATAATTTTTTTGAGGTTCTATTATTTTATCATAGTGGATTTTTATTAATCTTAATCCGTCAGATGAAAATTCAACAGGTAATAGCCATGAAAAAGAAGTAAGTCCGTAGACTTTTGTATGATTGTATTCCAGAAAACGATATTTCCTCGGATCGCTGGTATCAAAGCCGCGTACAGGATATTTATCAATTACATAGCCTGTCTTGGAATTCCATCTGATTAGATTGAATTGATTGTGTTTAATTGGCTCTTTTAATGCTTCAGCAATTCGTACCATGAGTAACAAATTGCTATTAGGTAGTTTTGTTAAACCCGGATTAAATGCACCAAGAATATAGGTTTCCTGCCCTGTGTTTTTTTTGACCGGGCAGAGATCAAGGTTTATATTTGCAGGTGAAAAAACAATTTTGTCGATAGAATATTTCATAATGAGACACCTTTTAAAAAAAATTTTAGAAAAAACTTGCTTTGGAGAACCTAATATAATATATTAAAACGTTTCGATAAAACAAATGATAATTTTTAGGATAATTTAAATGAGTACAATTAAAGATGTGGCAAAAAAAGCCGGTGTTTCAATCTCAACTGTTAGTTTGGTTATTAATAAAAAAGGTTATGTTGCTCAGAAAACTCTGGAGAAAATTACTAATGCTATTAAGGAATTGAATTATAAGCCATTACATTCCGCCAGAAAGCTTGCTACTAAAAAAACCGGTAATATTGGGTATATTGTTTGGGATGTACATTTTTCGGAGGTGGAAATTTTTTATAGCCAGATATTTCTTGGGATGGAATATGCCACTCGTGAAACAGACAATTATATACTTTTAACAACCGTAAAAGAACATTTTGATCCAAAAGTAGATTTGCCTCGTTTTTTGAAATATAAAGATGTAGATGGCGTGGTTTTGGCAGGGAGAGTTCCGCATAATTTAATCGATTATCTTGAAAACCAGAGCGTGCCTTTTGTTTTGGTTGATTATGGGATTTCCGGAAAAATATATAATTCAATTGTAATTGATAACTATAATGGTGCCTTTCAGGCTGTTGACCAACTAATTAAATCCGGCAAAAAAAATATCGGCTTTGTTGGTGGCTCTTTTTATCATCCTTCAGTCAAGGAAAGATATAGAGGATATAAAGAGGCTTTGGAAGTAAATGGAAAGGGTAATAATAAATATATTGAGAGAAATAGCTATTTCAAAAAAGAAGAAACTTCACCGGAAGTTGGTCAAATTGGTGTGAAAAAGATATTTTCCAACGGTAATACTGTGGATGGAATTTTTTGTTGTAATGATACTACGGCGCTTGGTGTAATGCATGAATTGAAAAATCAGAATATCAAAATCCCCGATGAAGTTGCTGTGGTTGGATTTGATGATATTACATCTTCGTCTTTTTGTACACCTACATTATCAACAGTCAGGGTTCCAAAATTTGATGTTGGTAAAGAAGCTTTCAAATTATTATCAGAGATTATTGAAAGCCCCAATGTTACACCACAAACCCGTACAATCTCGGTTGAATATATAAAAAGACAAAGTAGTTAATTGTTGAGGGATAATGTTTAAAGATATTGCAGGAAATAAATTATTTATTTTAGGAGTCAATTACTGGCCTTCATCTTCAGGACTTAATATGTGGTCGGAATGGAATTTACATGAATTGGAAGATGATATTATAAGGATGAAAGATGTAGGAATTAATCTTTGTCGTTTCTTCCTTTTTTTTCCTGATTTTATGCCTACTGAAAACAAGATTGATCCTGTGGTGGTTGAGCGTTTGATTTCTTTTCTGGATATTTGTGAAAAACATGAAATATACTCTATGCCCAGTTTTTTTGTAGGACATATGTCAGGTGAGGATTGGGATGTGAATTGGCGACATGGACGTAATTTTCTAACTGATAAAGAAATGCTAAGGGCTGAAAAAAATTATCTCAGGGAAATTGTGAATAATACCAAACATTTCAAATATATACTTGCCTGGTTATTGTCTAATGAACTTCCGAATTATGTCGGGCAACAGAATCCGGAGATTGTAGCCACCTGGACTAATGAAATTATTTCAACAATCAAGAAAACAGACCCAAAACGTCCTGTCAGTATTGGTGATGGAGCCTGGGCACCGGAAGTGGTTTCCGAATATGATCAATGGAAATTTCAACTTAGAAAGTTAAATAAATACCAGGATTTTGTTGGCTTGCATTATTATCCAAGAGTCATGAATCCTGTCCACCATGCCTATACAACAGCATTTCGTTTGAGAATGGCCCAGGAGTGGGAAAAGCCGGTTTTTGTCGAAGAATTCGGAACTTCTACAGTTTTGTGTTCGGAAGCAAACCAGGCTCATTATTATCGGGAAGTTTTTTATAGTTCACTTATTAACAATTCTTTTGGCGCAATGGGTTGGTGTCTGAATGATTTTGACTTTGAAGATAAACGACCATATTCTCATCATGCTTTTGAAGATAAATTCGGCATTGTAAGAACAGATAAATCTCTTAAACCGACTGCCAATGAATATATAAAATTCAGTAAAATTGTAAATGAAATCTATACTGAAAAATATGAAAAAACAGAACATAATGTCGGCTTGTTGATCCCTTCAAATTATTATTATAAATATCCCTATCAGTTTGAACCGGAATTTGACAAATGGTATGATTTTTATCTTGAAACCTTTTCTTTAATGAAAAATGCTTTTAATGATGTGGAATGTGTAATCGAACCAGCTATAGAATTAAACAATGAAAATGATATCCAGCCAATTGATAAGCTTGATCCGGAAAAAATACCCTTGTTATTTGCTCCGAGATTGAAAGTGTTCACAAAAAAATATTGGCATAAAGTCGTTGAATACATCAAAAAGGGTGGAAATCTCTATTGTAGTTTTGCCAATGACAGTTGGGTAGTTGACTGGCATAAGTTGGTCGGAGTGGAAATGGATTGCAAATTCGGTGTCCCTGATTTTCGTGATATTAATCAGTTGAATATTACAATTGAAAAAAACTGGGGAGATTTTTCTAAAGGCAATAATTTTTCAATTCCATTAAATAATACAAATCCGGAAAATAGTTATTGTTCAATTTTGAGTACATCAGCAGAAATAATAATGAAAGATCAATATGGTGATCCGTTTTTGATCAAAAACAGGGTGGGAAAAGGGAATGTCTATTTTTCTCCATATCCTTTAGAAATATTATCACTTAGTAATAATGATTCCCGAAAGAAGAATCTAACCATGATTTACAAATCAATTTACGATGAAATATATCAGGATGTTGATTTTAGATTAAATAGTGATTGCATGGAGATGGGAGTTTGGAAGAAGCAAAACAAAAAACAATATAAAGTTTTAATTTTTAATCATTCCTGGCATGAAGATGAAGCCATTTTAAATTTGGGAAACGAAAAACTTAGAATTATTAATGCTTCCATGAATTATTCTCAGAAAGAAAAAACTCAAATTCATCTGAAATTCGGAAAAAAAGATTTAGCAGTATTAGATGTTATTGAAGATTAAATATGAAAAAGTATTTTTAATTAAACAGAAAGGAGATTTTGGAGATTAATTATGATGTTATGTTTATTAAACAATGTATTAAAAAAAGGAGAAGAAATGAAGAAATTGAATTTGCTACTATTAGCAATAACAATTGTATTTGCAAGTGTTTTAATGGCTGAAAATATTCTGGTAAATCCTAGTTTTGAGGATCAGACACCAGCATTTTGGGCACCATTAAACGGAACACAAGGAACAGAATTAG
>JAOZSR010000123.1 GCA_029939575.1 Fidelibacterota bacterium | reverse complement strand
AGATCATCCCGCTTTACTAATCTGGGCTTTAGGTAATGAAAATTATATGGCAACAGGAAAAAATTTAAAGTCGTTGGAATTTATAAATGAGTTAGCAGAAATGATTCATGAACAGGATCCAAATCATCCGGTGACCACAGTTCAGGTGGGGACAGATAATATTGATATAAATGCGATTGTTGATTATGCTCCGGCAATTGATATTATTTCAATTAATATTTATGGGGGATTATCCAATACTCATGAATGGATTGAAAACTCAAGATTCAATGGTCCCTACATGATTACAGAATGGGGTGTAAATGGTTATTGGGAAGTAAATAACACATCCTGGGAATGGCCAATTGAATCAGCAAGTGACGCAAAAGCAGAAGACTATCTTGATCGATATACTTATATTTATTCAAAAAAAAATCGTTGTCTTGGATCTTATGTTTTTTCATGGGATCAAAAACAGGAATGCACTCCAACCTGGTTCAGTTTATTTATTGAAGACAATGTCGAAGGAATTGATCTTAATGGAGAATCGAGTCCGGTAGTGGATGTTATGAAATATTGTTGGACAGGTTCCTATCCAGACAATCGAGCCCCGGCTGTAACAAAAATATTAATTAATGGCAAAGAGGCATCCCAAAACATAACTCTCTCTCCTAATTTTGGCTTCTCTGCCTTTGTATTCGTTTCTGATCCTGATGGAGATAATCTGAAATTTATTTGGGAAATCCTTGAACAACCGACTGATCATGGAGCATTTGGCTCCAATGAAAACCGTCCTGCCCGCATTGGTACTCCATTTATTACTTCAGTAGGCGTCAAAGATTTCCCCAATATGCAAATCGGTCATTATATTTTATTCGTATATGTTTTTGATAATAATGATCATGTTGGCACTGCAAATATACCTTTTATTGTTGAATGAAAAAATAAATCAATTCTTAATAGTTTTAATTTTTGGAATATAACTTTAAATAATCTATCGATAAAATTATGCCAAAAAATCAAGATTTTATTTATCACTCCCTCTTAAATATCAAAATATTAATCATATTGTTAATCTGAAAACTTAATACAAATAATAAAATTCCGGAATTTCTGTGATAGAGTTCAAATTTTTAAAAATATTTCAAATTATTGATACACATCATTCAATTATTTAAAAAAAATTCCGATATTTACTACAGGAATTATTTGAAACTTTTGTTTATTGAAAAAATATTGATCATAATGATGATTGTTGAACAAACTTTATATTATCCAAAGAAAGGGAGATGTAAAAATGAAAAAAATATTATTAATGTTAATAATTTTCTCCTGTAGCATTTTTGCTATTGAACAGGATTTGTATTTATATGAAAATGTATCCGAAGAAAATCTGGAATATTACCAGGAAATGGATTCTGTTTTTAATAGTTATATTGAATTGGCAACTGATTCAAATTTAATAAATAAAGGACATTTGGGCCTGGCGTTTTTACAACTGGGATTATCTGAAACTAATATAGATTCTTTTATCATGCATCTATCCGATCCAATAGTGTCTTTTCAACAAAATGTGATGAATCTTATTATGGGTTCTATGCCGATATTTATGATCCATTCAGATGAATTTGACAGTTTAATTAATGATTTTAATTTTGAAAACTTTAATCAGGACAGCCTGGTAGGTCTTATCAATGAGCTTGCATTACTTTTTGATTTTGAAGAAATAGAAGCTTTGGAAGAAAATTTATTTCTATTTCAGGAAAATGCTGATTCAATTGAATATTCCTTTCAAACAATTTTAACAAAACATATTGAAAACACAGCAATTGATATTTTAACATTCCTCTATCACTGGGATTTGGTCTTAACAAACTCTGCTGATTTTGAATTTATCTTATCAAGTTTATCAGAAACAGAAGTCGAAGGAAAAACCGAATTTGACACAACTACTTTTATTTTTTCAAGAGATGCATTTGATGCCATATATCAATTTTCTGACCATCTTAATAAGTTCACAGTTGAAGTGGAACAGGGCTTCGATATAATGGACGAATTAGCAGCTAACGGGGAAGGAAATGTGCAACCGGCAATTAATTCTTTCATTCTTGGTGTTGAAGAATTGAATTTGGCAAACATAACCCTTTTAAATATTCTAACTGAACAGCCATTTCAACCTCTTAATATCAATGTTGAACCCTTAGACAGTATTAATATTTTTCTATCAGAAATTGATACTTTGCTAAAAGGCAAAACCTACCCTATTGGAGAAGATAAATCATTTGTAATTCGTCCTGTTGGTCTAATTGAAAATCTTCCCTTTGGAATTTTCTCTACTTTCCCGGGACTCTATCTCACAAATGATATGGAATCATATACTTTTGGAAATATTTTCCCCAATGGCATTCCGGGTATTGAAATTCTGGCATATGATTTAGTAATAAATCATGAAGAATCAGATATCGATTTATTCAAATATTTTGGATTTAAATATATTGAATACAATTTAATATTAGAGTTAAATCCTGATAATGCCGATGCTCATGCCGGTATCGGTTTAATGAACCTGATACAGGCAATTGGTCAAACAGAAAACAATATCTCTTCCCTGCTCAATTATTTTGAAAATGGCAGACTTGACAGTGTTTATTATTTTCTTAATAATGATGGAATAGACTATATTGATGATCTGGAAGAGATAATCTATCATCTTGAATATTTAGCTTATGATGAAAATAATACAATTTTCACAACTCTGATAAATGATGGTGAATATGAATTCTACTTTTTCCCAATTCCTGGTTACGATGATTCAATTCAGGAAAATGATGATTTTTACCCAATTTATATAGACTGCAATTTTGCAACACTGATTATTTCAACCCTGGAATCAATTATCAGCACAATTGATGAAATTGGAATTGTAACTGAAGAATTTAAAGCTACTTTAAATACAGTTGTCGACGTGGATTTAGACCCTGAGGCTCTCGATTTCTCTGATTGCGAAAATGCAATAGATTATATAGACGTGCTTGAATCTTCCAATCCTGAATTTTTAAATGTATCTGAAAATGGTATTGAAATGATCAAAGACTTTGGCGAGCAAATTACTTATTTATTATTAATGGCATCAAATGCTATGGACTCTTTAATCTATAATTCTGCAGAATTTTCTCCATATTTAGAAGAAATGGGAGTTGATTCCATGGAAACGCAAATGTTTCTATATACAATGAATACGATGATAAAAATGCTTGCAATGGATTTTGCTATTCCCAATCAAACATCCTACATTGATGGAGAACAAGTTGATTTCTCAGCCTGGTTCGATAATCCGCCTGCAAATTTTCTCCAAATGTGGAAAAACTATATCTCTGGTACTGATAGCACATTTGGCGGTTTTTTCCCGGAAGGAAACGCTGTGAATATTCCTAATACAAATTCTGTTAATACTCCGGCTGATTTTAAATTGGAATCAATTTATCCAAATCCTTTCAACCCTATTGCAAATATTGAATTTAATATTCCTAAATCAGCAAATGTAAGTTTATCAATATTCAACCTTAAAGGTCAAAAAATTGATGAATTGTTCAATTCACCTCTTAAAGCCGGACATTTTTCAATACAATGGATAGCTACCGGATTTCCCTCTGGAATTTATTTTTGTACTTTGAAAATGGACAATCAAATCCGTGTTAAAAAAGTGACTTTATTAAAATAATTAACAAAAATAAATTTTAATTTATAAAACCGGAAAAAGGTGTTAACTTTTTCCGGTTTTATGTTATATGGATAGACTAACCAAATAAATTCATGAATAGGATAAATATTTTTAATAATTACCAAAAAATAACTTCAATCTTTATTCCATCACTAATATTTTTATTAACGTCAATAAATTTAAATGCAATTGAATTAGGGGAAACATTATATTCAATTTTAAATTTTTCCAACTTACAAGTTATTAATCTTACGGATTTCAGCAACTTGAAAAAACAAATTTCCACCGGTTATATCTATAAAGACATTTACAGAAAAAAAGTAGAAAACTCATTAAACATTTTTTCAAATGACCGATCATCAAAATTTTACTTATCATATCCTTTTAAATATCAAAATGTTGCTCATATTGTTGAATTTAACTTAATTTATGATTTATTTGAATTTTCCAACTGTAAAGATTATACTGCTTTAAAAAGTCTTTCCAATTTAAAAAAATCCCATTTAAACCTTCTATATTGTGCTAATTATCATTCAAAAGTATTTGGAATAAAAGTCAATTATAGCCAACTAAATTCCACAAATAAAATAAATATTGAAACATTCCCGATTTCCAACGATGACAATTTAAATAATTTTTTCCTTGATTGGTTGGAACCAACTTTTTCAAACAATATTAACAGTAAGTTAATTTTTCATAATACAAATTTCCTTGGATGGTATTCATTTCCAATAAAAAAGAATCAAAGGATTATGTTAAAAATTGCTTATAAATATCTAAAAGGAAATATGGATGGGAAATACTTCAATAACTCAAATAAATTAGAGTTACAGGGAAATCGAAAAATTGACTTCCCAATATCAAAGCCTTTATACCAGGCTTCAATTTCTATCAATTATAAAAATTCAATTATTAAAACACTTGAACTTGGAGGATTGGTGGAAAATTGGAAATTCGAGGCAGATAATAATTTCAAGGGAATGATCGACTTTAGAAATCTCGGAAGAGGGCAATTTGAACGGCACGGAATATTCTCTAATTTAAAAGCAAAAATCTTTAATATTCACATACATGGCAGTCTGACATACACAAAATATACCGGATTTTTTAATCTCAGTACGCCAGTGCTTGGATTTTATGAAACTCTTATCCCAATTTCTCACAATGCAGAAGGAAAAATCTCTGAAAGTTTCTGTTTTTCTCAGAGAATAAAGGGTTATAAACACATATCCTTAGGAAAGTCAGCCCATGAATTTTCAGTAAGTTATTGTCAGGCCAGATACAATTTTTATCTTAAAGGAAAAGCAAATCTTGAATTTGGCTTAATATCCACCCCAATTGATGCAAAAATTAAATTAAATGCATACTTATGGGATTTTTCATATCAAACGAAATACCAATTTAAATATTTTGATTTAATATATGATTTTAATCAACTAATACCATTTACAAAACGAAAAGATCATAGTGATTTTAAAATTAGTTCTGAAGCTCCTAAAATAAAAAAAAATTACAGAGGTGGGCAAATGCATTCCCTTTTTATCACTTATTACTTATAGCCTAATAAACTGATAAATATTGCTGTTTCAGAATAAATAACTATTACCCTGTTTTTTATTTTTTAAGATTACCATGTTTTTAACCATTAAAATGGAATATAGTATGCAAAAAAATATTGAAAAACCACAAGTTGGAGTTGGTGTTATTATTGTTAATCAGGAAGGAAATGTATTAATAGGTAAACGCATTGGCAGTCATGCGCCTTTATTTTCAATTCCCGGAGGTAGGCTTGAGCCAGGAGAAAGTTTTGAACAGGCAGCAATCCATGAAGTAAAAGAGGAAACCAATCTGGATATCAAAAATCCAAAAGTAATTGGAATTTCCAATAACTTAGAAACCTTCCAAAGAGAGGGTATTCACTTTGTCTCTATCCATCTACTTGTAACAGAATTTTCAGGTGATTTAAAAATTATGGAGCAAGAAAAATGTGAAGATTGGCAATGGTGTGATCCTCAAAAGTTGCCGGAACCCCATTTTGATGCCAGTAAATATGGAATAAAATGTTTCCTGAATAACAAGTTTTATTTTAAAAATGATGAATATCTAAAAAATCAGACAACACGTAAATAAGATCTTATAATAAATATGCAAATCAGAATTACTACTTATCTATAATTTTACTATTTCTCTAAAAAATTCAGCAAAAAAAATAGTAACAAAATCGTTTTTTTTTCATAAATTGATTTAAAATTAATCTTTGATTATACATTTAAAAAAAACTCTTTTGAATAATAATTTCAATAAAATATTACCCATTAATACTTGAAAACACTTTACAAAAAGGAGACAAAATGGATCATGGACCAGCAGTGACATTAGGAACTGATAATGCCACAAAGAAGAAAACAAAACTTGGGCTAATTTTATTTTTTGTATACAGTCTGATTTATATCGGATTCGTTACAATTAATATAGTTAATCCAAAAATAATGGAAACAATAATAATATTTGGACTGAATTTGGCTATAGTATATGGATTTAGTTTAATTCTTTTCGCAATCATTTTAGGGATTGTATATAATTATGTTTGCACAAAATGGGAAGATTTAATGAATAAAGAAGAAGGAGGCGAAAAATGATTTATCACGCATCTCCTATAGCAATTTCTCTATTTATAATGTTCGTGGCCTTTGTGCTATGGCTTTCTTTTTATTTTGCAAAAAAGACTAAAACTGCTAAAAGTTATTTCGCATCCGGTGGTACAATTCACTGGGCCGTTAACGGAATTGCTTTTGCCGGTGATTATTTATCTGCTGCTTCATTTCTAGGTATTTGTGGAATGATAGCTGCTTATGGTTATGATGGATTTTTATATTCTATTGGTTATCTTTCAGGATGGATTGTGGCGTTATTCGTAGTTGCCGAACCAATGAAGCGAATGGGGAAATACACTTTCACTGATGCTCTGGATTCTACTTTTAATTCAAAGGGTATCCAGTTGATGGCTGCTATCAGTACACTGATTGTATCAATGTTTTATCTTATCCCGCAAATGGTTGGCGCCGGTGCTCTTGTAACACCTCTACTTGGCTTACCGCATTGGGTAGGAGTAATAATGGTTGGCGCAATTGTTATTTTTATTGTAGCAACTGCCGGTATGACATCAACAACCTATGTTCAATTTTTAAAAGGCGGACTATTAATTATTTTTTCAACAATTTTAACAATATACTTAATTAACAATGGAATCTCAAAAAAACCATCTGACAATTATCATGATTTCCAAACAATCAATGTTTCAATGGATAATGGTGAGATTGGTATTCCGGAAAACTCCGCCTATACATTTGTTGAACAACACAAATCATCAGGGAAACATTTTGTAAAATTGGAAAAAGACGGAATAAACACCTGGTGGATTGTTAAAAATAATAAGGAAAATACTTTTCTGGAAGAAACACTTTCCAAAACTAAATTTGATGATGGAACAATTCTATACAACGGTAAACCTAAAGAAGACGGTGAATTTTTTCAGGTAGGACATGCAAATAAAATCATTTATAAGGGAAAAGAAGTTGAAACTACCGGCAAATTAAATGCTTTCAGTTTTCTATCGACAATTGATAATAGTGAAATAGTACGTTTTCCAAATAAAAAGTTTGAAATTGGCAAAGATGATATCACTATTTGGTATATGGAACCAACATCAGGTAAAAAAATAATGCGCCCGGGAATGAAATTTAAAGTGGAGAAAGGAACTCCAATGCAAAAAATAAATTTCATCTCTTTAATGTTGGCTTTATTTTTTGGAACTGCCGCATTGCCACATATTCTTATCAGATATTATACAGTTCCGAGTCAAAGAGATGCCAGAAAATCTACAATTGTAGCTATTGGAGCAATTGGATTTTTCTATATTCTGACAATGTATTTGGGAATCGGGGCAATGGTAAACGGAGTGATAGATGTGGAAAGTAGTAATATGTCTGCTCCATTATTAGCAAAATTTTTCGGAATCGGGCTATTCTCAATAATTTCCGCAATTGCTTTTGCCACAGTATTAGGTACAGTTAGTGGATTAATTGTAGCCTCATCCGGTGCAATTGCTCATGATTTAATCAGCAATTATATGGGAATAGAATTAAGTGATCATAAAAAAGTTAAAGCCGGTAAACTATCAGCAGTAGGTGTAGGGCTTTTTGCAATTTTATTAGGTATTCTCTTCAAAGGTATGAACGTATCATTTCTTGTAGGTTGGGCTTTTGCCGTAGCAGCATCTGCTAATTTGCCTGCGATATTAATGTTACTGTTTTGGAAAAAAACAACAGCAAAGGGAATTACATCATCTATCCTTGTTGGTATGATTTCAGCCATCACAATTATTCTGATTTCACCAAGTATGTATGTAAGATATGGGCTTGATCCGGCTAATGCTCCTCTCGGATTAGATAATCCCGGTATTATTTCCATTCCTTTGAGTTTTCTCACTGTAATTCTTGTTTCTCTTAAAACTCAAAAGAAAGCAGTGGTAGAAACAAAATAATAACATAGTAATAGAAGCTATATTTAAAAGCGGCTGTCAGTAATTGACGGCCGCTTTTTTACAAGAAAAATTCCTGATCTTCAAAACACAAAATAAAAAAAATTTAAATTAATGAAAAATAATATGATTCATTGAATAACTTTGGAATT
>JAOZSR010000050.1 GCA_029939575.1 Fidelibacterota bacterium | reverse complement strand
TTTTCACAATAACAGGCTCTATTATCTTTTCGTAATTCATGTGGCCAAATATGTAATTCTCCGGAAGTAGCAATTTTTGAGTGAGAACCAAGAATAGATTCCAGCAGTGTTGTGCCGCTTCTACCTATACTGGCAATATAAATCAAATTAATTTTTTCCATTTTGAATACCTGAGATAATTAATTTTTCATATTTTACAGCAACTTTATCCCAGGAATTTAGAACAGCAACTTTTCTGGCATTTTGTCCCATTTGTTTTCTTACATCCGGGTCTTTAATTTTACACATTGCATTATGGAGAGCAGTGATATCCTTTGGACTATTGATGACAATTCCACTTTTTTGGTCAATCAAAATTGAAGCACCTACATTTTTTGAAGTTATTACTGGTATTTCTGTAGCCATTGCTTCAATTAACACCAGGGAAAATGGTTCGTATAAGGAAGGACAGACAAGGAAATCAACTTCTTGTAATATTTTGGATACATTTTTTTGATGCCCCAAAAATTTAATTCGCTCAGATAGTTTTTCCCTTTGAACCAAATCAGGATATAAACTTCTACCAATTTCTCCAATGACTAATAAATTTATTTTTTCAGTTTTAATTAAAGCCTTTATTACAGAATCCAAATTCTTTCTTGAAGTCTGTAAATCCCCAATAAACATTCCTGTAATTTCTGAATTTTGATATTTTTTTATATTTAATGGAAAATATTCATTTATATCAACTCCATTATGGATAACTTTAATCTGACTCTCATCAATATTGAGATCAATAAGTTCATTTTTAATTCTCTCTGAAACTCCGATTATTGTTCCTGTCCTACTAAAACATTTTTTTTCCAGGAAACAATTGATCCTGGTATAGCAATATTGATACAGACTTTTAATATTTTTGGGGTTTCTATAAGGATAATATTCTGATTTAAACCAGGAACTATGTACAAAATGAACAATATTATAATCAGACTTACACCAACTTGAAGCTCCATTAACAATAATAATATCCCATAACGATTCAAAAATTTTTACTATCCTGTTACTCTTATATGCAAACAAAAAATCATAAATAAGTATTGGTAATTTTTTTGAAATATTAATTTTATAACAAGTTACATCAGGTATCTTTATTATATCTTTGGCAATATCAGAGGCTATTAAAAAAATTTCATGCCCTCTCTCGGTTAATTTTTTAATAATCTGATAATTTACAAGCCCCTGTCCATCTCCTTTTCTTACTTGATGTGTTATAATAGCAATTTTCAATTATCCACCTTTTTGAAATAATTTTCTGAATAAATTCTGCCAGCTCCAAAAAGTATTCCTATAAAACACCATAATACTGTTCCTTTAACTGCTATAAGAAAATTAGAAAAAATCATTAATATTAATGCAAGCAAAATGATTACCATAGAACTTAGATAGAATTGATCTATTTGAGTTATATAAATATTTCTTAAGATTTGAACAATGACAAAATATATACCACAAATATATAGACATAAACCTGGCCATCCCAATTGCTTAGCTAATGTCAATATTCCACTATCAAAACTTAATCCTGACCCTTCATTTAATTTTTGAGCTTTACCGGTTGAGCCGATTCCATCTCCTATTGGATTAGTAAGTACCGGGATAGTCTGATTATAATATAATGCTATCCGAGATCGAAAACTTCTATTATCCTGGATTTCAGAAATTGATTCAATACGTTCTTCAATTCGAGTAAACCACTGTTGATTCATTTTTACAAAAACAAGTACACATAAAATAAAACCAATTATTATCCATCTATTCTTTTTTCTCTTTTTTTTCAAAGAAAAAATTATTATCAGGCCTAAAACAAATGCGCCCCATGCAGATCTTACTAACGTCAGAGATAAAGCAATCAAACCAAATCCCGAGAATAATATTCCTTTGAGATTATAGTTATTTATTATTATTAAAAGACTTACCATCAATATATTTGCATATGGACCTGGCGAATTAAGTGGTCCAAATATTTTTATCGTTAAAGGTATTGGATTACTAACAGCACCTTTTCCACAACTAACCATCCAATAGGCATCCCATTTAGGAACTAAAAAAAACTGAATCAGTCCGTAAATACTTATTACCAGCAATCCCCAGGTAAAAACTCTTATAATGCTATTTCTGAATTCAAAATATTTCTGCCAATTCAAAAAAATATGTAAACCAAATAATACAGGCACAATCCACTGTAAAAAATCAAAGGTTGCAACAAAAATTCCGTTCCTTAAAACTCCTATAACATATCCATAAAAAATTGCTAAGATTGGCAAAGTAAAGGGAAAATATTCATATCTGGAAATAATCCTCCAATTCTTAATAATTGAAAAAATAGAAATTCCTGTTACTAAAAATGGCGTTAACATGACAGGATTTATTGATAGCCAACCTGCTTTATAATCCAGTAATCTACGTATCAATGGCGTTAGGAACCAAATCCACCATACAAACTCCAAATATATCACCGGATACATTTTATACAAAAGAATGGCAATAAATGTACAAAATAATGGAAATAATAATCGCAACTTTTGTGCAAATCCACTTATATATAAAAGCGGAAAAACTCCGGATATAAGCAGAATACAACTTAGTAAAACAAATTCATAAAAATAAAATTCATTATTTAAACTTTTATCATTTATTTTTGTGAGCTTATACATTTGAACAATTATTTAGATTTTTCAGGAAATCTTCAACTGATTTTTCCCAGGTTAAATTGTTATTAAAAAAAGTTTGACCGTTTTTTCCAATAGTTAATCGTAATTTGAGATTATTATGAATATTTATTAATGATTCTCTAAATTTTTCCTTCGAATTTGATGGAGTTAGAAAAAATGATTTTTCATTTTCTGAAAGTAAAAAATTATCAGTTTGTTTACCAAATGTACTTAATACTGGTACTCCATATTGTAAGGCTGTTAAAAAGGAACCGTTTCGGGAGGAAACTCCACTAGAAAACGGTGATATATAAATATCCATTATTGAAAATGCCTGACCTACTTTTTCCGGCTCTAAAGTTCCTAAATTACGATAAGGGATATCTCCAATTTTATTCTTTAATTTATTTCCATTTGGACCAATATAAATAAGAAGAATTTTTTTGGAAATAGCATGCAGTCCTTTTAAAGATTCAACAATATATTCTATCAATATAGTTTCTCTCAACATTCCGAAAACACCAATCACAAAAACATCATCAGAGATTGATAATTCATTCCTGCTTTGACTTTTGGAAAATTGTAAGAAGGATACATTTGAACTGATTTGAAAATGCTGAATCTTTTTTTCAGGGAAATACCGCTTAAATTTTTCTTTCCAGGGTTGGATGGCAAAAAAGATAATATCCGCACTTTTTACCAATAACCATAGTTGAATTCTCTGCCAACTTCCCATTATCAAAAACTTAAAATTAATTAATGGTACGTAAGGTTCATGGACTATCAAAGAAATTCCAATATTCGGAATTTCTTTTTTAATTTGTCCTATTATTAGTGGTAATCTAAGATTTAAACCCCACTGTCCATAACTAAAAGGATTATATTGCAGGATAAGCCAATCACACAAATTTTGTTTCAAATATTGAGTAATATTAGAGAAAGTTGCTTTTTTCTTTAAAGTAAAAATTTTTCTTATTGATACATTATCAATCTGTTTACAGTCATGATTAGATGTTAAAATTGTAACATCATGTTCTTGTGAAAGATGACTTGAAAGAAATTTAGTAGAGTCACCAATTCCATCCAATACTGGTGGAAGTTTTGGGAAAATTATTGATATATTCATCTATTTGTTTTCCAATAATTCAACAGGGCAGACTCCAGATAACTAAAAATAAATTAGATATAATCATAAAATTTTAATTCTTCTTTTGCAATTTTATTTGCCTGGTCAATATCTTCAGTTTTTCTATTTTTTTTAAATATCCCTATAGACTTTGTATGCACATTTTCAATCATATTTTCAAAAGCTTTATTAGAATTCAATCCTAAATGATCAAGTATTTTGTCTTTATATTTTTCTGGGTATCGCATAAAATTCTCATACTTTATTTTTAACACACGGTTACCGGCTTTGATATCAGGTTGAGAAAACAAACTTTCACAACGTTTTACCATTTCTTTCCACATCCAAATAGCCCGAATATAAGATGAAGATTTAATAAATTCTTCATCTCTTCCAGATTCAACCCACCATGGAACATATCTCTCGTCATACTTCCTGCCGGCTCTCATTTCAATTGCATTTAAATTTTTCAGTTTTTCATCAGTTAAAATGTCATAAGTTCTTACTAAAGAATCGGCACAATCCCGTCCATCTCTGTAAATATAAATAATTTTAGATGTCGGCATAGCATCATATATTAATTTAGGAGTAAAACTAAAAAATGGTTCTTTGTAAATGACATGCTCAATCTTATTAAAATCTTTTAAATTGAATAAATTCTTAATACTTTTTCCTGAATTGTACCATTTTTGAATTGCATTGACTTTTGAATTAAACATCCCGGAATTTAGATATCTATCAATAGATAAAATAAATTCTTGTTGAATATATTCAATAATTTCTGGGGTATTATTCATTTGAAAAATTTGGGGTAATGAGGCAGGAAAAATAATTCCATTAATACAACTTGATTTTTTCAGGCAATTTAATAACCCCAACAAAAAAGTTGTTCCCGATCTGGGACACCCAAAAATTATTGATAGCTTATATTTTGAATTATTCATTATTTCCATGAATTATTTTTTTCATAATCTAATTTAATTAACAAGTCTTTATATTTTTCTTTAAAATACAAAATATGCTCATTAGTAAAGTAATTTTTCCAATCTCCGGGTATTCCTTTTCTGTAATGATGCTTGATATTTTCCTGTCCCGGTTTCCTTCCACCGGATTGTTTTTTAAAATTTCGCTTTTTTATTATTGAATATACTTTTCCCTTAGGTATTTTATTTCTCTTAATCCTAAAAGGTGAAATTGAAAGATGAAATGGAATAAAACGTTTTCCCCGTTGATTTAACGTATTAATAAACATAGCAAAATCAATTAAAAACTGTTGAACTCTCCCATTTTTTTGTTCATAAGTAAGATCTAAGTAGCGTAGAATATTGTCAAATTCCTTTAAGGGATCAGAAGTTAAATTTTCCATTTTGATTTCTAAAATTCTTGGATCTTTATAATTCCAGGAATACATCTTTTCTAAAAATTGTTCACTAAAATCCATTTCTATAAATAAACCATCATTGATCGATACTTTTTGTAATTGATTACGATGTTTTGTTAACTCTGGCCAGTTTTTGTCATCATGGCTATAAAGATGAGAAAAATAAGCCGAGACTATAATATCACGAGGATCTCTGATAACATGAAATCCCCTGGTAAATGTGACATCTTTCAGGAACGGAAAATTTGCATTATTATAAGATAAAAAATCCGGTTTAACATTATCAGCATAATTTCCCAAAGATCCAAATTCTTGAAAATCTTTTTCCTGATTAATAATTTTAAAATTCCAGCCCAGGTTATAACATATTTCCCTTATTACTGAATTAATCCAACCTGTGGCACATTTATGATGCCCAAAAAACATATACATTTCATTGTCTCATTTCTTATTATAGCAATATGTTTCCGAAAAAAATTCCAAATTCATAATGCAAAATATCTTGATATATCAAAAAAACTTAATTACTTCTTAACGAGATTGTCTATCTATTTTATTTCGAAATATAGCATATATCTTTCTATAATAATTAATAATTCTCTTTTTTATCCAGTCAGGGCCAAGTATCCAAATAGCACTTCCGTATATAATTACTATAAATGGTATCGTAAGAATGACATAAAAATCAAATTTAATTAGCATATTATAAATTAATAATCCAAAAAATCCGGCAAAAGCCATTGCAACAAATACCCATCGAACAGATAGTATTATTTTATATAAATCTATCATCTTCAATTTTCTAAATACAAGTGGAATAGATATTATACTAATAATTAATGAACTTATTGGGATTGCAATAAAACCAATTTTATAGACTAATAGAACACTCATTATAACAAATAATAAAGTCATAAAAAATGTTATTTTCGTGGCATATTTTACATATCCTATAGCATTTAATGCTCTATTCCCAATTCCATTAATTATGCTAAAAATCGGAATTGCTGAAAATATCAAAAGTGCAGGAAACGCAGGTAGCCATTTATCAGTATAGATCCAAAGCACTAAATCTTTTCCCATTAATAGAATCAAAATAAACCAGAATCCAAATATCGGTAGTTGATAATTTATATACTGAGTTATTTTGCGTTCTAAAATTTCGGGATAATCTTGCAGCCGGGAAAAATGAGAAAAAGAAACACGCGCAACTGATCCGCCGAAAATTTGCGTTGGTATTTTTGCTCTTTTATTTGCCCATGTAACAAATCCAACAGCAGCAGGTCCTATTAATCCTCCAACCAGCATTGGAGTTACCCACCCTCTTATACTTGCAATTACAACTTGAAATTGAAATGGGATTCCAAAACGTATTAGTCTTCTGGCAACAGAAAGATTTAACCGAAAACTTATCTTCCAGGGTGCCGAATAATATGTAAGAATAGTTCCAATAACACTCCTTAACAATACTGCCCAAATCAGGCTCCAAACCCCATAGCCAAAAACAGCAAAAACTACAGCAACAATTTGATAGATTAACTTTTGGGATAATTGAAGAATTGCAATTGTTTTATATCGCATATTTCTATCCAATAGCAAAACCGACATTGATCGCCAGGTATTTAAGAATAGATTAAATGCGATTACCCTAATTAATATTACTGCTTCAGATGGTACAGTTTTATATAAATTAACTATTATAGGTGCAGATATCCATAATATTAGAACAACAATTGACATTAATATCTGTTGTAATGTAAATCCGGTTTGGAGATCAATCAGTTCTATTTGCTTTTTTTTTCGAATTAAACTCGGACCTAATCCAAACCGACCAAATAATGCTACGGTGCCAACGACAAAAGTTGTTATCCCAAAAATCCCAAAATCCACCGGACTTAATATTCGTGATAAAATAATTCCACCAATAAAAGTAAAAATTCTGGAAATCAAATGCCAGATTACAAGGTTAGCAACACCTTCTTTTGCTAATTTATGATAATATTCAGGGTTATTATCTTCGTAGAAATCAATATTCATTCTGTGATTACTTTAATTTTTAAACAATAATATAACAACAAATTTTCTTATACCTCTATTTGTCTATTCATGAAAAAATGCTTCATAAGCAGCTTTAGCATAAGCTGACTGGCCTTCTTTAAATGGATGTCCATCATTTGAAGGATAAATATTTTTAACATTATATAATTTTTGTACTACATCGGGTTTTGCATTAACAGACTTGATATTAATATTCTTAAGAAAAACGGATATGGAATCTACCAGTTTTCTTTCATTTTCAACCATAGTAAAATATTTTTGGGGAAGATCAAAATTATTTCCTTTTAAATAGTCAAAAAACACATTTATTCTGGAAGGAATGAATAATACACAAAATTGAATATCATTATGTTCACTTCTTTTTTTTGCTTCATAAAAAATATCTAAAAGTATTGTATATGCTAACTTAATATTTTCATTATCTATATTAGTATACCTTTCACGTAAACAAATTCTGCTATACTTAATAATAGTTTTATTTATTTCCTCATTAATAATAACATCATTTTTTTTAGACCTTTTGGTACCTCTTTTAAATTGCAGACTGGATATTGGTTTTTTACTAAAATAACTAATTGATGAACCAATTGCTAAACTTCTAAAAGCCCTCTTTGTTTTGGCAATAATTTTTCTTTGAAAACTATTTGATTTAGTATCTATTTCAGATTTTAGAAAATTACTGATTGAATCAATATTATATCCACGGTTTTTTGCCCATTCTTGCCAATTCCTATTTTTATTGATAAGATTGCATATATCTGCAAGATCATTAGATAAAAATAATCCTAAAATAATATATTTTGGTTTTAACTTTATAGCTTCATCTAACAGATGATAATATTGTAACCCTCCATAACCACCTATTCCAAAATTATAAACAGTTTTATTAGTCATCCGAGCCAATTGCTGAGGCCAGGCATCTTCCGAAATAACATTATATCCAAAAGTATGTGAATCTCCTAAAGCAACTATTTCTACAGAATCAGGAATTGATTTGTTTCTAAATCCATTACTATCAATTCCTTTTAAAGTTGGATTGAATCTGTATCCTAAAAAATCATCTTTAATCATATTAGAATTTCCTTGATGAATTGGAAAAATGGTAAGCCATCTTAAACCAAATTCAAGAAGTAATACAGAAATACATATAGAGCATATTAGTAATAAATAATTTTTTGATTTCATAACAAATAAATTCTATCGTAATACAAATTCTTGCAATTACACGGACCCATTTCATTCATGATTTTAAAATATTTGTCAATAATTCACATCTACTAATTCTTTTTCCTCAATAAACAAAAATTCCAACCGACAGTTAGAATTTAATTATTCACTGTATAAATATGTTATGAATTATCACATTTGATCTGCTGAGAGATCTGAATAGTGGCTATAATATTAATGTAAATGGGTTAATATTTTAACTAAATATTCTTTAAAATTTCTCTGAAAATTTTCTTCCCTGAATTTTGTAGCATATTCATGGCAAATTTTGGGATCAATTAACTCAGACTGTTTTTCGATTTTTTCAACAGCCAGAAGAATTTCATCAATAGTTTGATTTTTAATAAAAATACCACTTTTGCCTTCTTGAATAATTTCTAAAGCACCACCTTGACTGAAAGCGATAACCGGAGTGCCACAAGAGATTGCTTCACCCATTACAATACCAAAATCTTCCTGGGCAATATGGATAAAAGCTTTAGCATTTTGCATATATCCAATTAAGTCTTTTTTTTCTATAAAATCTAATATTTTTACATTAGACGGCAAATTTTTCTTTATTGATTTAGATTGTGGCCCTCGTCCGATAACAATTAATTTTTTATCAGGAATCCGCCTAAAAGCCTCAACAATTTTATTCACTTTTTTATACTCTACTAATCTTGATATTACTAAATAATAGTCGCCTTTTTTAGTTTTTAGTTTAAAACTATTGGTATCAACCGGGGGATAGATCACTTTGGCTTTTCTACGATAAAATTTCCAAATCCGTTTGGCGACAAATTTTGAATTGGCAATATAGTAATCTACCCGGTTTGAATGCAATACATCCCATAAACGAAATCTATGAAAAAAATATTTTATTATTCTTCTGCGAAACTTAATTAAATATCCACCACTAATTAAATAATTATATCTAAGATCCCAAACATACCTTGGTGGTGTATGTACATAACTGATATGAATCTGATCAGGCCCGGTAATTACTCCTTTCGCAACAGCAAAACTACTGGAAATTATTAAATCATATTCGGTTAAATTAAATTGATCAATGAGTAATGGCCATAGAGGTAATGTTTTCCTATAATATTTTTCCAGGAATGGTAATTTTTGTAAGTACGATGTATGTATTTCTCGATTACCAAGAAATTCACGTTCACTTTTGGGCAATAGATCAAACAAACAATAAAGATCTGCCTGAGGAACAATTTTTAATATTTGACTGAGAACTTTTTCAGCACCGGAATCTACAACAAGCCAATCGTGTACCACTGCTACTTTAAGATTTTTTAATTCTTCCAGAAATCACCTCGAAAAAATAGTTACACTTTAATTTTAATAAAAGAATATTTTCTTGACAGAAAAAATAGTAAAATAAGGAAAATAGGACTAATAGCAATCCCAAAAAACATACTTCCGATTACAATAAGTTTTCGATTTGGTTTATCCGGTAAAAGCGGAATTTCTGCTACATCTAAGATTGCTACGCCGGGTGACTTTTTCACCTCTTCAATTTGAGCAAGTTCATATTGTTGTTGCAAAGAAATATAAACCTGGGTTTGTATTTGCACATTTCTCATCAATCGTTCTAATTGTAATTGCAAATCAGGAGAATCAACTATACGCCTGTTTCTTTCACGAAATTCTGTAAGCTCGTTTTCAGCCTCAAGAAGTGTTTTATTTACCTCTTTTTTCCGATTACCGATAAATTCCCTATTTTCTTTGGCCTTTGAATACTGGACACTATTTAGATAATCAATTACTGCTTCACCTACATAATTACAGATATCTTTGGCTAATCGTGGAGAGTCCATCCTAACTGAAACTCTCACTAATCCAGTCTTATCCTGGTTAGCAAAAATGCAGGATCCGAGCCTATCTACAGCTAACAATTCTTGAAAGTATTTTTGTTCCGATTCGGATAATTTTTCACCGGATTTAAATAACTTTATTATTTTTCTAACCCATTTAATTGGATTTAATGAAATTGAAAACTTGCTGTTTTGCTCCCAATAGGAAATTAAATCAATATCTTCGGGATAACCTTTTATTTGCCATTTCTGCCTTAAAATCATTTTTCGTAATCGTTTTGAATTAATAACATCAATCACATTAACCGTAGATTGTGCCTTGTTTAAATTTATATTAAAAGAACTCACCAATCCTTTTAAGTTACTCATGTTTGAAGAACTACTTTCAGTTGTACTATACAAAGAAATTGATGACTTGTACGAACTTGGAGTAATTAAAGCATATATCACACCTATTAATGTACAAAAAATTATAAATATTATAACAATCTTTCGGTTGTTCCAAATTGCTATAAGTGCTTCCCTGAGATCAAACTCTTTGATATTAATATTTTTTTCCATCTGCTTTATACCATCTAATTACAACTTACTGATTACAAACAATATTGTTACCATACTGGACGTGACATTGATTGATTCCTTTATAACATTTGCCCAATCTATATCTTTTCCTTCCGGCTTTGTCCCAATTACAACACGTGAACCTTCTTTTACATCAGGCATGAAGATCAAAAACTTACTTCGTGCCTCGCCACTTGCATAATAAACTGAAACATCTCCTTTATCAGCATCTTGCCGATAACCTCCGGCTGTCTTAATATAATCTTTCAGTTTCCAATTCTCCTGGTATTTATATATTCCGGGATTATTAACTCTTCCCTGTATTTCTATTACTCCAGGTCGCACTGGAATCTGAATAAGATCTCCATTCCTAACAACTAAATCATATTTTGAATCTCCAAATAATACTTTTTTATAATCACCACCAACTCTCTTGCCATTCCTACTAAATTGGATACCGTCAATAAATGCATTTTTAGTCAAACCACCTGCTCTTTTTATAATATTACAAAAAGTCTCGCCTTCATTTAATAAAGGATATATTCCCGGAAATTTTACTTCTCCTCCTAAATTGACAATTTTTTGAAGTTGATAATCAGGATGGTGTTTTACTAAAATAATATCATTTGATTCTAATTTAAATCCATCTTCAATATGAAAGGTAGTTTCCATCATTTTTGGATCAATTTCTATTTTATGCCGGACAGATAATTTATTCGGTAAAATATTATATGGATCAATTCTATACACCTCTAACTCATATTTATAAGCCTGCCTGGTAAAACCTCCAGCCTGCAATAAAATATCATGTATAGTGGCATTTTCCTGCAGATTATATTCTCCGGGATTTTTTACTTCCCCCAGGATTCTAATATTTTTAGGATAATATATAACTGTCATATTATAAATCTTTAATCGATCATTGTTTTTTAAAAGAATATCCTGTTTTTTATCTCCCGCCATTAGAGAGTCAAGTTTAATTGGAATTATTTCCTGAGATATTTTATCAGGTGATAAGCGAAATAAATCAGCACGCTTCTGAAAAGTATGCTTCCAGAATTCCGGATCCTCAAGCCCTCCTGACATAAAAATTAAATCAGAAACACGCATACTATCGTTCAATTGATATTCACCGGAATTTCTGACATGCCCGGTAATAGAAACAGTCTCCCTGTCATACAATTCCCATATTGAATAAATTCTAATATTATCCCATTCTTTTAATTTAAAAGTATCCGGCTCAGTTGAAGCCAAATTAATAGAATAGAGTTTTCTTTTAATATTTCCAAAATTTCTTACAAGATTTGCTTTTTCCAAATATGCATTTGGTAACAATCCCTGGCATTTTATAATCAATTCCCTTAAAGTCATTTGGGAAGTAATAGCATATTTCCCCGGTCTGGCGACAGCACCGGTTATTGTGACAAAATCACGTTGTGGGTCTACCAGAGAATAGATAGTGACCATGTCTTTGTCAAAAAGTTTAATTGGATTAATTTCAACTTTTTGATCCTTATATTTTACAAGATCGGCATCAACTACGGTTTTAACATTTTTGCCTGTATTTTCTCTATCTTCAAAAGATAAAATTCTCTCAATTTGAACCCTGTTTAAATCTGCTACAGTATTCAATCCGCCACTATATTCAACTAGTTCCCTAAGGGATTCTTGCCCAATTAATTCATAAGAACCCGGCCTTCTAACCTCATTATTAATGGTTACAGTTTTCCCTCTAAATGGAATAAAGATACAGTCGTTATTTGTTAGACGAATGTCATCGAAGTCTTTTCCGGATAACAAATATTTATACAAATCCAATGTTGCAATATTATGTCCGTCCCGAATGACCTGAATATTTCTTAAAGAACCATTTAGAGTAGGTCCACCAACACTATACAAAGCAGTAAAAACAGTTGAATATGAACTCAACTGAAATGCTCCGGGCATTTTTACTTCACCTAAAAAATAAACCGTTATAGGTCGCAATTTTCCTAAAGTAACATCTAAAAAAGTAGTTTGAATATTATTAACCGGACTTAAACTCTGATATACTTTTGAAAAACGTTTTATTAATTTCTGCTGAAGTTTTTCCAATGTTAGCCCATTTATACTTATCAAGCCAACATTAGTAATAAAAATTGTACCTTCTCTGGAAACTGTAATAGAATATCTGAGTTCGGTTTTTCCCCACATTGTTATAATTATTTGATCACCCGGGCCAATTTGATAATCCGGGTTAACCGGCCCTTGTTGTACCACATTAAAATTTGTCGGTGCTGCCCTGAAAATATCATATCCAAAAAATCTACTTTGCTTGTTAAGATCATCTGAAGAAGATTTTTTTTCAATTTGATCAGATTCATCTTTTTTCTCTGGCTCAATCTCTGGTTTTTTTGAAATTTCATCAACAATTTGAGGTTGTTCAACAATAATTTCATTTCCAGTTTGATTATCGTTAATCTGTTGATTGTCTTTTTGAATATTTTCTATAGCGTTGTTAATATCTTTTTGACTAACGCCCAATTCTTTGGCCTTTTGTTGCATTTCATTACTCGTCATGGAGCCAACTTGACTTTCTTTTAACGGATTAATTGAATTCTGGCCAATTAATAATGAAAAGCAAATTAAAGTTATACTTAAAAATTTGTAAAAAAAACTAACCATTTTATTTCCTTATTTTGATATTATTTTTATTAAAAATATTATACAAATTTTAATTATTATATTATTAAATATTGCTCCGCCACGTAAGTCACATAATAATTTATGACAGACAATATTTTAGTTTATTTTTTCACAACATATTTTCTTTTTAATACACTTACTCAATCGATATATTATAACTTAACATTACTTCAATGTCAATGATTATTAGAAAGATAAAATTATTTTTTTAATTAAAACATAAAGAAAGACCAAAATAATTTAGGATTATACTATCCCAATTTTAAATATTATTTTAAATATTAAAGAAATGTCGCCCATCCGGATTATAAATTATATTTATTTCTTTTGGTAATATTTTTACATCTAAATTGTTGGCAAAAAACAGTTCTCCATCGAGGTGATATGCAACTTTTTTATCAAATTTAAATTCTAATTTTTTTGTCTGAAAATAATTTACTGTATTTTCTAAAACATGAGTTCCCTTTGAAGCCTTTAGAAATAATTTTAATCTTGATAATAAACGCAAATTCTTAATGGCACACACATCTAACATACCATCATTGGCAATCGCCTTAGGTGTTAAAAAATATTCTCCGGCAAACCGACGTCCGATCGCTATAGTATTCATAAAACATACAATTTCTTCAAAATCATCATCTATTTTCATTTGCATCGGTTTTTCTCTATAAAGCAAAAGTGTTTTTAAAATATGATACAGATATTTATCTTTTCCTCCCTTTTTACTCCCATTTTCATCATAATTCTGGGCTGCAACCTGCGCATCAAACCCAAGCCCCATTCCATTTAGAAAAAAATGATCATTGCATTGTCCGACATCCATTTTAATAGTATTTCTTTTAAAAAAAATATTCCAATCTATTTCTTTAAAATGCTCTGAAAATCCAAGAATTTGAATAAAATCATTACCTGTTCCGGCTGAAACAGCGCCAAAAGTGACATCATTATGTCCAATGATCGATTGAGCAACTTCATTTATTGTACCGTCTCCACCAACTGCTACAATATGAGAAAAACCAGAGTTTACAAAATCACCGGATAATTCAGTGGCATGTTTTTCATATTTTGTCAACACAATTTCTGCATCAATCTTATACTTTTTTATATTGTTTTTAACATCATTCACATGCTTTTCCGCATAACCGTTGCCTGCAATTGGATTTATTATAAATGCCCATTTTTCAACCATTTATTATTCCCTTTTTATTTTGAATTCCCATTAAGTTCTGATTCAATAATAGATTTCACATAATCAATTATTTCGAAATCATTCATATTTTCCATATCTTCATATTTAATTGGATTATGAATTACTACTTCTATTTTACCTTTTGGTATAATATTAAACCTGGTTTTGGGCTTAATAGCAAATAATCCTTTTATTGTCACCGGTAATATTTCAAGACGAGTATTTTTAAAAATGTGGTAAAATCCCTTTTTGAATTTATTCAATTTCCCATCAAGAGTTCTTGTTCCTTCAGGAAAAATCGCAACCGTTATATGCTCAGTTTTTTTTATCGATTTATTAATGGAATCAATTGCTTTCTTTTTATTATTCTGGTCAATTGGAATAAAATGCAACATTTGGATTAATTTACCAAAGATTGGAATTCTTGTAAGATACTCTTTGCCAATAAATGAAACCTGTGGATAAAATGCCAAAATAGTCGGAATATCGTAAATACTTGTATGATTAGTAACTAAAATATATTTTTTCTTTTCATTATGATTTTGCCTGTTAATGACATGTACCTTTTTACCAATTAATGCCAAAATACCGGTAGCCCAAAATTTTACTAAAGGAGGTACAAATTTAACAAAACCCATTTTGATAAATAAATAAACAATTAACATCATAACTACATTAAAAATATGCTGAAGTAAATAACTAATTATTGTGAATATAAAATATAAAAATTGTTTAATATTTATCATTTCCTTCCATAATATCAAGTATTATCCCTTACTTATTTGATTATAAGAATTTTGTTAATAATAAACAATCGGAAAATATGATGGATATGAAAAAAGCATCAATTAGTTACATTCAGGACAACTTACTGATTTTGATCTAATTACTCCATTTTATCAAAACTTCATACAGATTTAAACAAAATTATTTTTTCCCTTAAAAATATCGATGTCAAATATAAAAAATCAGGCTTTTGAAAATCAATATTATTCCGTAGCATTTCTTGTTAAATGAAAATATTTATATTATATTTCCTACGCAATGTCATAAAAAATTGCATAAATACGCAATAATATATTTATTTACAGGAATAATTAAGGTTTAAAAATGGCAAAAAAACGAATACTGATAATTGAAGATGATGCAATTATAGCAATGGATATTGGGAAAATTTTATTGCATAATAACTATGAAGTACTTCACGTAACTTGCGGAGAAGACGGACTATATCATTTCCAAAAATCACAATTTGATATAATTGTAATGGACATCCATCTTGCCGGCGAATTAGACGGAATAGAGACCGCAGAAAAAATCACTCAAATAAAAAAAACACCTATTATTTTTCTAACTGCCTATGCAAACGATAAACTTGTCAAAAGAGCAAAAAAAGTCGAGCCCTTTGGTTATCTTATAAAACCAGTAAGTGAAAAAGAATTGCTTATTACAGTTGAAATTGCTTCATACAAACATAATATTAATCAAAAATTACAACAAAACGAACGATGGAAATCAACCATATTGAACAGTATTGGAGATGCGGTAATTACAACTGATAACAAATATAATATCAATTTATTAAATACTGCAGCCGAAAAATTAGTTCAATGTAAAAGAAAAAATTCCCTAGGCAAAAATCTTTTCGAAATTTTCCAAATTTATCATAAAAATACAGGACTATCATTAAAAGATTCAGTTTTAGAAATAATTAAAACATCAAAAAAATTAATTCTTGGAGAAGGTGTTTTTATTAGCACAAAAAAGAATAATGAAATCCCTATTGAAGGATATGTTGCACCAATAATTGATAATGAAAATAATATTGACGGGATTGTGTTAACCTTTAAAGATATTACTTATCATAAACAAATTGAAGAAGAGAGAAAAATATTAGAAAGGCAAATGCTCCAAACACAAAAGTTAAAAAGTCTAAGTACTCTTGCAGGAGGTATTGCTCATGATTTTAATAATTTATTGACAATTATCTCAGGAAATATCGAAATTTTAAACTTGTGCTTTCCTAAAAATGAGATTTTACAGCAGCGAACAATTCCGATTAGTGATAGCATAGATGAAATGGCCTCATTGACAAATCAGATGCTAACATTTTCACAGGGAGAAAAATATCATTCCAGGCAAATATTGGTAAAACATTTTATAAATGACTGTCTTCCAATATTAAAATATTCCATAAAGCCTGAAATAGAACTGATAAATAAAATAGACTCCTATCCTTATAAAATTAGTGGAGAATCCACTCAGTTACAACTTGTAATTTCTGCAATTGTTACTAACTCTTCCGAAGCCATTGATAAGGATGGGATTATAGAAATTTCCTGTACAAAGAAAAAAATCACAAATCAATTCAGTAAAGCCAACCATGGAATTAAAAAAGGTACATATGTTTCTATAAATATTAAAGATAATGGTCATGGGATGAATAAAGAAAGCAAGGAAAAAATATTTGATCCCTTTTATTCTACAAAATTTACAGGCCGTGGTATGGGCATGGCCTCAGCTTATGGTATTATAAAAAACCACAATGGCCTAATTCTGGTTAATTCCAAAGTCAATAAAGGAACAACCGTTAGTATTCTACTTCCTTCGTATGAACCTGAGCCATCTCTGGAAAGTATCAAAAAATCCAAATATATTAAAGGTGAGGGAACAATATTAGCAATAGAAGATGATTCTTTGGTATTAAACCTGGATCTTTCAATGTTAGAAGAACTTGGCTACCAAACGTTACCGGCTATTAATGGTAAAAAAGCCATAGAAATTGTTGAAAATCACAATGGAAAAATCGATGCAATATTATTAGACATATTACTACCTGATATTAGCGGAATTATACTATTTCGACACCTAAAAAGACTTCTTCCCGATGTTAAAGTTATTCTATGCACAGGATTTGCCAAAGGCGAGCCGGCAGCTCAAGAACTTTTAGAGGCTGGTGCAGATGCGTTTATTCAGAAACCCTTTTCTATTGCCCATTTATCTAATGTCATAAATAATGTTCTAAAAAATTAAAAAATCATTTCAAAGCATCAAATAATATTTCAGCAGGATGATAAGCATCTCGTCCTGTTCCGTCCTTTATCTGGTGGCGACAGCTGGTTCCCGGTGCAGATATTAAGGTAGTTTCCGGTGCTTTACGAACTTCCGGAAAAAGAACAAGTTCTCCGATTTTCATTGATAAATCATAATGCTCTTTTTCATAACCAAAAGAACCTGCCATTCCACAACAACCGGAAGCAATTTCAACAACTTCATAATTTTGCGGGAAAGATAAAATTTTAACCAAAGGCTCAGTAGAGGCAATTGCTTTTTGCTGGCAATGTCCATGAACCTTGATTTTTCTGGCTTTATCATGAAAGGAATCTCTGCTAATCTTTCCTTTTTCAATTTCTGAAATAATAAATTCCTCAAACAAAAAACATGATTTTGCAAGTTTTTGGGCATCATCCTTTAATTGGCCACTCACCAAATCCGGATATTCATCTCTAAAAGCCAGAATGGCAGATGGTTCAATTCCAATTAACGGGGAATCTTCAGAAATAATTTCCTTAAGAAAATTAATATTTTTGATGGCAATTTTTTGTGCAGCGCGTATTAAACCCTTAGACAAATATGTTCTTCCACTTTCAAGATGTTTAGGAATTACAACTTCATAGCCAAGTTTTGTCAGCAATCTAATAGTCTTTATACCAATATCAGTATCATTAAAATTTGTAAATTCATCATTAAAAAGATATACTTTTCCGTTAGGAAATTTTTCTTGTTGAAATCTTCGACTATTTTTCTTTAGCCATTTTTTAAAAGTAATCTTATTTAGTAATGGCATGTTACGTTTATCGGTAAAACCAAGTAAACCACCAATAATTTTTGACTTCATGAAAAAATTAAAGACAGGCGGTACTAGTGCACCAAGAGCATTTAATTTTGAAATGTTAGCGACAAGCAAAGAACGTAAGGGTACGCCATTAGAATCATAATAGTGTTGCAGAAATTCTGCCTTTAATTTTGCCACATCAACAGTGGAAGGGCATTCAGATTTACAGGCTTTGCAGGATAAACATTGATCCATAACCTGATATATTTCCTTATGGTTAAAGGGATTTTTTTTGGATGATGTTGTTAAATATTCACGTAAAATATTTGCTCGTGCCCGAGTACTGTTTTTCTCATCCCTTGTTGCCATATATGATGGGCACATAGTTCCGCCAATCAAAGACGATTTTAGGCAGTCTGCTGTTCCATTACATTTTTCTGCGGCACCTTGTATTCCTAATGTTTTTGAAAAATCAAAAATTGTATCAATTTTCCGTAATTTGGAGCCAATTTCATATCTCAAGTTTGTATTCATTTGGGGAGTATCGACTATTTTACCAGGATTAAAAATATTAGTTGGATCCCATACTTTTTTTACTTTTTTACAAAGTTCCAGATTATGTTCACCAATAATTATTGGAATAAATTCACCGCGTAATCTGCCATCTCCATGTTCACCACTCATTGATCCCCGATAAGTTTTTACTAATTTTGCAACCTCTGTTCCAACCTGACGAAATAATTCCACATCCTCTTTTTCTTTTAGATTCAACATTGGCCTGAGATGCAATTCGCCAGAACCGACATGAGCATAAAAAACACAATCCAAATTGTAGTTTTTTAAAATCTTCTGATATTTTTCCATATAATCAGGTAAATCTTCGGGCATAACAGCCGTGTCCTCAATAAAAGCCTCTGCTTTCTTCAATCCTGGCATATTGGCCAACAAACCCAAACCAGCCTTTCTTAAAGCCCATATCCTATCTACATTCTTATTATAAAGCAGAGGAAAATGATATCCAAACCCATTATTTCGCATCTCTTTTTCCAGATCTTCTGCTATTTGTTCAATCTCCTCTTTTGTATCTCTGGCAAATTCAATAACCAACAATGCTTCAGGATTACCTTTTACAAAAAACCGATTTTTTTCTTGTTCTTTATTTTCCTTTGTACACTCAAGAATCTTGCTATCTAACATCTCTACCGCACCGGGGTTATACTTCAAAGCAATAATATTGGCTTTAAAAGCATCATTTAATTTTTCGAAATGCACAGGAATAACAGCTTTAATCTTTGGAGGAAGAGGAACCAGGTTAAGCTTTATTTCAGTTGAAAATGCCAAAGTTCCCTCGGAACCTGCAAGAAGTTTACAAAAATTAAAAGATTTATCTGTATCATTAAAAATATTACTTTCAAGTAATAAATCAATGGCATAACCATTATTTCGCCTGTTCAAATCAGAACGAGGATACTCCTTCTTAATAATTGTCTGGTTTTTACTATCAGATAATATTTCATTTACTGTCTGATAAATTTTATTCTCAAGTGTGCTGCCTTTACATTTTTGCTCATACTCGCCTTTTGATAATGGTTTAAAAAGTGCTTCTGAACCATCACTTAATATTGCTTTTATTTCTAAAGTATGATCACGCGCGCTACCATATAATATTGAATGAGAGCCACAGGAATTATTCCCAACCATTCCACCCATCATACAGCGGCTGGATGTAGAAGTTTCCGGCCCAAAAAATAAGCCATGAGGTTCGAGATACATATTTAATTCATCTAAAACAACTCCAGGTTGCACTTTTACCCACATTTCCTTCTTATTTAATTCAATAATATTTGTCATATATTTTGATACATCTACAACAATCCCTTTTCCTACAACCTGCCCGGCCAGAGATGTCCCGGCAGTTCTTGGTATCAGAGAAATATTATTATCTCGAGCATATTGAATGATCTTTTTAATATCATTAATATTCTTTGGTCTTACAACTGCTTCAGGCATCTCTCTATATACAGAAGCATCAGTGGAATATAAAATCTGGTGGATATGATCCGTAAAAATATCACCTTCAAAATCATTTTTAATTTTTTCTAACATTTGATTACCTTCATAAAATTAATTTAAATTTATCTCAAAAGTCTATCAATAATATAATAATATCTTTCCTTAAAACTAATACTTTACATTAAAAAAATATGATAAGTATTGCCAGATACTTTCTGAAAATTTTTATAACAATTATTATAAATCCGATAAAATAATTGCAAAAGTTAATTACTGACAATCTATTATCTATATCAAAAATTTTGCTTTAAATCACAAAAAAATAAATTTTGAAAATAAAGACAACATTTTTAAGAATGATAAAGTCTTATTCATGTTCTTGTTAAAAAAAATGAAAAATATAAAAATAAAGGAATATAAAAATGAAGAAATTATTAGTAAATATTGGAATGTCAATTTGGCTTATTAGTTTTGCTTTTGGAATTACAAAATTTGTATCCGATTTTAATACAGCAAACAGCCAAACTCAGGTTATAATTGAGATAACCGAACTCTCATAGTTCTAATAACTATATAAAAAAAGCCCTGAAATTTCAGGGCTTTTTTATAGACATAATTTAATATCTCAATAATTCCCAAGCAATTTATCAAAAAATGATGGTTTTTTACTAAAAAGGTCATCTTCTTCAATAAAATTCACTTTACCATATTTAGAAAATTCATTTGTATTTATTTGTTCTTCATTTCCAACTATTGCAAAAACAAGAGAGTTATTCTTAATATTATTATTATAAAATTTAACAATGTCATTGAATTCCATATTCTGATAAGCTGGTATTTTTAATTTCCCCGGATCCTCTTTGTAACCTTTTAATTTCCAAGATAAAATTGTATTGCTAAGATCTCGGAAATGAGGACGATTTGCCATCAATGACAGGCTAAGTTTTGATTTTATCATATCCATTCTATCCTCTTTTTGAGGCATATTTCTAATCAGATCATTAAAGACTTGCATAGCCTCCAGAGTTTTATCAGCCTGGGTTCCAACATATCCGGTAAAATTTGAGTTTATATCAGCTTTAATTGGTACAGAATAACGAGATCCGGCAGAATAGGCCAGGGATCTATACTCACGAATTTCCTGTAAAACCAAACCTGAAAATCCACCACCAAAGTACAGATTAAAAGCATGAATCTGGGGTTCCTTTTGAATTCTGAAAGGACTTCCGTTTGAAAAAAGATAAACTTTACTTTGCACTGCTTTTTTCTTATTTACAAAATACACAATATTTTCATTATATTTTTCCACATCTCTAATAACGGGAGAATCTGTTGGTTTTGGTTGCTTTGCAAAAGTTATATTTGATTTAATTGATTCTACTACATCAGCAATTTCTTTTTTCCCAACATAATGAATCTGAGACTCGTAGGTCAAAGCCTCCTGAAATTTATGAACGAGTTTCTCCGTATCAAGTTTTTTAATAGCATAAATTGATAATCTGTTAAGATAGCGGGATTTTTCTTTGTATTTAACCCATTCAAAAAGTGCATCAGCAACATTGGCAGGTTCAGAGCGCTCCATTTTGCGATTACTTTTTTCTCCCTCAACAATAAGGTTTATTTTTTCAGGTTCTAACTTAGGTATTGTCATGATCTCATTAATTAATTTCAGACAAGCATCCAAGTTCTTTTCTATTCCTTTAGCATTGATATAAATATAACTATTATCACTATAAATATTATAAGTACAACCGATTTTACTGAACTCATTCTTCAATTCAGAAAGATTATAATTTTCAGTTCCGGAATAATTAATAATCTGAGAGGCGTATTCTAACAAATCCAATTTTAAATCGCCAATTCCAAATTTCAATTTTATGGAAAAAACATCATTCAGAGGATTTTTTGTGTAATACAAATTCACTCCATTTTGCAATTCTGAAACAGATATATCCTTTTCAAAATCAATATATTTTACATCAATATCCTGAACCGGAATATCTTCTAATTTTTTTGCAAAAGTAGATTTTTCTTTAGTATTAGAAACTACAGGTTTATATCCCGGTTTTTCAATTTTTTCATTATCAAGTCGTCCCATTTTGGAGAAAAAAGCCAGGTATTTATCTCCAAAATATTTGTTGGCAACTCTGATAACATCTTCTCTTGTCACTTCTTGAATTTTTTCCGGATATTTCAAATATTCATGGATATCTCGATTTTGCCCAAAAGCATTAGCTATCTGAACTGCTTTGTTTTGAATGCTTTCCATAGCCAACTGATGATTTCGGTATTTTTCGAGTTTAATCGATTCAAGCATCCAATCTTCAAACTCGCCAGTTTTCACCTTATCCAATTCTGTTAAAACTAGTTTTTCCGCCTTTTCCAGAGATTGACCTAACAATTTTGGTACAATGAACAATATTGAACAGCCATGATCGTTGTACGGCAATGGAATCATAGCAGCGGCTAATAATTTATTATCCAGGCCCAATTTATCTAAATATCCGGTTTGGTTTTGATTGGCTAACAATGAATTGCAAACTTCTAATGGAATTTCATCAGGGTGTCCATTAGGAACAGTTCTAAAACCGAGCAATCCCATTTTTATTGGAGTTACTCTTTTTTCGACTAATTCTCTTCTCGGAAAAGGTTTTTCTTCATAAACAATTGGTGCTGGTATCTCGCCAGATTTCCATTTCCCAAACTTTTCTTTAATCATAGGTTTGATGTCCTCAATCTGAAAATCCCCAGACAAAATAAGTGCCATATTATTGGCAACATAATAGGTTTTGAAAAACTCATACATTTTTGTCAAAGATGGATTTTTCAAATCATCAATAGAGCCAATCAAAGTTTGTTGCCCATAAGGATGATTTTTAAAGAAATAACGTTGAAATTCCTGGATTAATGAAAACTGAAACATATCAGTGTACATATTTTTTTCTTCATAAACAACTTCCAATTCAGATTGAAATCCACGAAAAACTGGATTTATAAACCGGTGACTATATAATTCAAGCCATTTTTCAATCTGGGTTGCAGGGAAAGAATTATAGAAAATGGTCATATCGGGTCCGGTCCCGGCATTTATATTCGAGCCACCCATACTATTAATAATATTGCTCAATTCATTTGGAATCGCATATTTATTAGCTTCAAGAGATTCTTCATTGATTAATTTTTGTATCTCTTTTCTTAAACTATCATTGGTGGTCTGTCCAAGTTTATCATAAAGTTCAAAAATTTTATCAATATGCGGTTTCTCCTTTTCCCAATTAACAGTTCCCAACTCCTCTGTACCTTTAAAGAGCATATGCTCTTGGTAATGTGCCATGCCAGTTGCATCAACCGGATCATTTTTACCACCGGTTTTACATACTACTACTCCAAACACTTTTGGCACACTATGATCTTCATTTAAAATAACAGTTAACCCATTTGCCAATTTATACTCAGATATTTCAATCGCAATGAGTTGTGTAATAAAGAATAAAGATACCAGAAATACACTTAAAATAGTTTTCATTTTTTTAATTTTCATTAGATAATCCTTCCTTATTTTATTTATACATTCACTAATTTAAATTAATTTTATTCATTTACAAACATTTAAGTAAATTGAATATGATGATTTCGCAATAAAACCAAAATAAAATTTGATAATAAAAAAAATGTGTTTCTATTCCCAATTCCCTAATTTTTTTTTAAATTTACACAAAGAAAGCAAGGCAACTAACACCCTTAAATACAACTTATTAAATGTCAAAATTCACCTCACCTAAAAAAAATAAAAAAAATCCTATTAAATACTTGTAATATATCAAAAATTAATTTACCTTTATTTGTTTTTTATTGGGAAATAGAAAATCAACTCTTCAATTTAATTGTTGGATATTTCTCAAATTAATTTTTTTTAAGGAGTATAAGTAATGGAAAATCGTGTAACTGGAACTGTAAAATGGTTTAACTCAACAAAAGGTTTTGGTTTTATTTCAAAAACTGATGGTGAGGATGTATTTGTACATTATAGTTCTATACGCACTGACGGCGGCTTCGCTAAATTAGAAGAAGGTCAGAAAGTAGAATTTACAGAAGAACAAGGCAAAAAAGGTCCTCAAGCCCAAGATGTTACAGTAATCTAATTCTGTTTTACATTTTTTAGTATTAAATAAGTGCAGTATACAATTTTGTAGAATGCACTTATTTTTTCTATTTTATTTTTTAATTTTACTGCTATTATTAATATTTAAAAATTTTCAATTCAAAATGGCTTATTAAGATATTTTTTTGTAATTTTTTAGGTTAATTAATAATCTGAAGGTATTATGAAAAAAATAAATATCGAAAACTGGAAGCGAAAACATCATTATCTTTTTTTTAAAGAGTTTGATAATCCATTCTTTAATATCTGTGCAAATATAGATATTACTTCCTACACCTCTTTTCTTAAAAAACAAGGCATACCTTTTTTCAAAGCTACACTTTACATGTGTATGAAAGCTGTAAATAATATTCAGGAGTTCCGACAAAGAGTTCGAGGCAATCATATTGTTGAACATGAAATCATCCATCCTGGTTTTACAACAATGACAAAGAATGATATTTTTAGTTTTTGTTATGCTGATTTTACTAATGACTATATTGATTTTTTTAGAAATATAGAATCCGGAATAAAAAAAGTAATGGATCAACCTATTATTAGTACTAAGCATAATGAAGATAACCAGGTTTTTGTCACCTGCATACCCTGGATTTCCTTTACATCTCTCCAGCATCCTTTTTTTAAAGATAGTAATGACTTTGTCCCAAGAATCGCCTGGGGCAAATATTTTATGGAAAATGGTAAGGTCAAATTACCGGTATCTGTCCAGGCCCATCACGCCTTGATTGATGGTGTTCATGTGGGAAAATTTTACGAATCATTACAAGAGTTAGTCAAAAAACCAGAGACTATCTTTAAATCAAAATACATATAGAATATTAAAAATATTATTATAAAAGTTTTATATAATAAGGAAACATCTATGAAATCCAGATTATTTCTATTATCACAACTCATCTTAGTCATTTGTTTAGTATTAAGTAAGTGCTCAAATGACCATTTTATCCGAAATTATACTGGCATCCCATTTTCGGATAACAAATATAATGATGGAGCTCAGACTATTCCCGGCAAAATTCAATGTGAATATTTTGATTTTGGTGGCGAAGGAATCGCCTATCATGACTTAGATATTGTTAATTCCGGAAGCGGAAATCTTAACAAACAAAATAATAACTATCTGCATGAATTTCGAATGGATGAAAGCGTTGATATATCTTATACCAAACCTAACCAAATTGATAATAATACTTTTAATTTCATACAACCGGAGATGAATCAATTGTATGTTGGGTGGACTGAACCGGGTGAATGGCTAAATTATACAATTAATGTTCAAACCAAAGGTATTTATAAAATTGGACTTATGTATACAAGTAATGGTGAAGGACAGATTTCTTTATCTATTAATAGTAATGACATTACAGGTCCGATTGATATTTTGTCAACTAATGTAAGTGAAGATACATTAGATTGGCGCCAATGGCATCACTGGAATTATCTTGACAGTATTGCTGAAGTAAAACTGAAAAAAGGGCTACAAATTTTGACAATTCATACTATATCAAATGGAAATATGAACTATGATTACCTTTTATTCACATTAAAAAATTAAAATAACCGCAACTACTATGAAAAAAATATTAATAATATTATTTTTCTTTCAATTAATTATAACATGCGACTCATTACCGGGAACTAATCAACCGGAGCCACAAAAAGAGAAGTCTTTTGTTTATATTAATCAAAATGGGGATAATTTTTCACTTTACGTCAATAATGAATCTTTTTATATAAAAGGTGTAGCTGGCACATCCAGAATAAAAAAAGCTGCTGCTATCGGAGCTAACTCTTTTCGGACCTGGTCTTCTGACAGTGCTGGTGTAAATCTTGAAACAGCATATAATAATAATATGATGTTATTGCTTGGTATTTGGCTTTCCCATGATATAGATGATTATTTTAATTCTCAATATTTGAAGGAAAAACGAGACGAAGTACAAAATTTATTAGATTTATACAAAGATCATCCCGCTTTACTAATCTGGGCTTTAGGTAATGAAAATTATATGGCAACA
>JAOZSR010000122.1 GCA_029939575.1 Fidelibacterota bacterium | reverse complement strand
TTGGCTATTTCAAATCAGATATTGATTTTCTCATTTATTAATGTAGGAATCGACTCGGTTGATTCATACCAAATGAATTACTCAATCTAACAAAAACCATTCAGCATATTCTCTTATCTTTCCGGCGAAAGCATAAGGCAGGTTCAGCAATTTATAGGGCTTACCTTGTGGAGTTTGAGTTTCATATATTTCCAATTTTCCTGCATACAACCTGATTGCGTAAGGATGCTCACTTGATTCAATAAATTGATGAAGTGAGCGCAGACTGCCACTTGCTCCGGATTTTATTTCAACCGGAATAAGTAAATCCTGAAAAGGCAATAGATAATCTAACTCTGCTGTTGACTGATGTTTATCTCTGACCCAAAATAATGGTTTACGATTGGTATGGTTTTCTGCGGCAATAAACTCCTGGTTGGCGATATGTTCTGCCAGGATGCCTTTATAAAAAGAATGTAAATTTTCATGTTTATAGAACTGAGATTGCATTCCAGCCTGAAAATTCAAAAGTCCGGTATCAAGAAATTGTAAACGTGGTGATTTTCTCAAATTTGGTTGGGCCGGTGGTTTTATGGATGTTGTCGGGTAGTTAATGTAGATCAGCATAGCCCGTTCCAGAGTTTTCAGCACTTCCCCCATTTCTCTTGAGCGGTAGTTTGAGTTTCCAAATCCTGCAAATTTGATCCGTTTGCCGGCTTCAAGAGGAGCAGCTTCAATAGCATGTTGGATTATTGGAATAGCGGCAGAGTTGCGCGCATATTTGCTTACATCATCCAGATAGGATGTCATCAGGCTCTGATAAATTGGTTGTAATTTTTTGATGTTTCTATGAATTATATATTTCTCAATTATTTCTGGCATTCCACCGATCATAGTGTATATATGAAACAATTTCATCAATTTCGGATGGGCAAATTCAGGAGAAGGGACCTTAGAGTAAATTTTTAAAGCTTCTTGTTCATCAGAAGCTTGTAAAAATTCACTGAAAGATAATGGATACATAAAAAGATATTCAACCCTGCCAACCGGGAAACTTATTCTGTTATTCTCCATCATAATTTCCAGCATAGAGCCGGCCGCAATGACAAAATATTCAGGAGTTTCCTCATAAAAATAGCGCAGCATTGAGGCGGCTTCCGGTGAATTTTGGATCTCATCAATAAAAATTAAGGTCTTGCCTTCAGAAGGATTGATATTTTTCATCAAAAAAATTGCCTGGATCAATTCTTTAACATTCAAGTTATGCTGAAAAACGTCAATATCTTCCGGCTTATCTAAATTCAGATAGATATAATTCTCAAAATACTTTGAAAAGATTTGCACACCAATGGTTTTTCCAACTTGCCTGGCGCCCCTGATAATTAAAGGCTTTCTGTCTTTTTTCTTTTGCCATTCGTGTAAATCTTGTATGATCTTTCTTGTAAACAAAATATCCTCCACTCATTCTGTAACAAAATCAAGGTAAAATTAAACCATTATTGTATTAAAATCAAGGTAATTTTTAAAAATTTTGTAACAGAATCAGGGTAATTAATAATAAATATTGTCACAAAATCAGGGCAATATTTTCTTAATCTTTTTTATTCTTTCGCTTATCTCATGGGCATCATTTAATCTTCTCCCGAATAAAGTCGGATGAATTAACAGTACCGATTCTCTATGCATCGGCTGAAGCCGAAGGTTAATATTTCCCAAAACCAATGAAGTATTTCTGTTATATACCAAATCAATAACCAACTCCACATAGATATGAATTTCCCAGATAAAATTATTTTTTCAAATTTATTTAAATTTCTTGGTTTATTAGATTTGTGGAATTATACTATTAAAGTAAAAGTTTAACTGAAAGGGAGTTTTACATACAGTATGAGTATCTCAATGAAAAAAATTTATTATTCAATTGGTGAAGTAAGTGATATAGTCGAACTAAAACAACACGTGCTAAGATATTGGGAAACAGAATTTTCTACACTTTCACCTTCCAAAAACAGGGCAGGCAATCGGGTTTACCGTGATAAAGACATATTGCTTGTCAGGTATATTAAACACTTGCTATATGATAAGAAATTTACAATAGAAGGCGCAAAACAGCGTATTAAAGAAATCAAAACTGAAGACCTGAAAAAATTCAGTTTAACAAAATCAGAAGAATCAAAAGATGTAAAAGTATCAAAACAACAATTGGATTATTTAATCAGGGAACTAAAAAAAGGACTCACTGATATTCTTCAAATTCTTGAAGACTGAGTATTGAAAATACCTTATAAAAATCTTATAATTTGAATAGATTATTAATCAAAAGTTATTAAATTACCATGATTATTAAAATCGGAGTGTAGCGCAGCCCGGTGAGCGCGCTTGACTGGGGGTCAAGAGGGCGGAAGTTCAAATCTTCTCACTCCGACATTAACTTAAAATCTGTCACTTTTAGTGAAATAATACAAAAAATACTGTATTGTCTGGCAACACTTATTGAAAGATTTATATATTATTCGTTGCTCATTAACCACAGGATTCATTCAGTCAAAAACCTGATTGTAAACACTCGTAGCTTACTCAAAAAGATAACTTGGGATATGTAGTATTTATCCAATTTTTTATATATTCGTCCCTCCTAATTTATGAGGATCGAAAACCGAAGAAGTATTTCCAAAATATGATATTACACAAAGATAAAATTTGTAATAATTAATACAATTGGTGGATAAAAAATGAAACAAAATCCATTCATTAATGTAAAAAACAAGAGATTTACTTCAATATCTAATATCTTAAATTGCAACTCATAGAGTTCTTAACTAAATTCCAAACAATATTTTTTTTGAAAGAATCTTATGAAAAAATTAAAACAGTTAACAATATTTATTATCTCCATGGTCTTACTTATTTCTATTGGGTTTGGTATTGAACATCAAGTCAGCGACGAGACTGAATCTGGTTTCTATATACATTTTACCAATAAATCTCCTGTACTAGATAAGATTATTGAACAAAATATTAGGCAATTTTCTATAAAAGAAGCCTGGCAAGACAGGAAAAGTGAAAATTTTATTCTACCATATTTTAGATTTATTACTGCCTTACCAACTCCTCAAAAACCCTTTATAACAATTCTGAATGAAAAATATAAAAAAATAATTTTAGATAATCCTTTGTCAGGGGAACATTATCAGATTTTAAAAAATACTAAAAGAATTCAATTCAAAAATATCGGCTTTCTTCGCCATACACCTGGCGGAGTTCTACAAATTAATCCTATCAAAATTGGACAAAATGAGAATGAAATTCTACTCCTGGAATCTGCAACAATACAAATCAAATACAAAGATGTCAGGCAAAAAAATAATTATAAAAATGACAAAAGAAGCACCGTCAAATCACACACCTTTGTTAACTCAAAATTTTGCTCAAACTGGCAACATCCCAGGACAACTTTACTAAAAAAAGAATTAACCTATCCAACCGGCAAATGGATCAAAATTGATGTAACCAAAACTGGTATTTACACTATTAGTTATGATGAGTTGGTCTCAGCCGGATTATCGGAACAAAACATAGAACATTCGAAAATTTTCTTGTTTTCAAATGCCAACTCTGGTCGGGAAATGACATCAAAAATTGGCGCAGATATTCCAGAAAACCTGGCAGAAAACAGTTATAAACTAATTGGGAATAATGACTCGTATTTTAATTCCGGAGACACTCTCCTGTTTTTTGGCCAGAATACTTCGGGAGTTGATGCGCTGGAAAATGGCAATCTTACATTTAACCGGAATAATTATAGCAATCATAACTATTACTGGATTTGTATTGCTGAAAACCCCGGAACACCTAAAGAAATGAATTTAATTACAAACTCAATTGCAACACCAGATTCGATTGTTTCTGAATATGAAAAATTAGAGCGACATGAAATTGAAAGTCAAAATTTTCTACAGGAAGGACTTGACTGGTTTGGGAAAAAATTCTCCAGCCCCGGAGCAAGTGTTTCGGAAATATTTGAAATTCCCCAGATTCCAAATATTAACTATTCTGCCAATATTAAAGTTGCTACAATTGGAACTAAAGAAAAAGCCACCCATTCCTTCCAAATATTTATTAATAATTCAAATACTCCCCAAAAAACCTGGTCAACATCATCTACAAACCGGGGTGTCGTAAATTTTTCTGCTTATATGCAGGCCGGAATTAATATTTTTAAAATTTACTATGATTGCACTTTATCGTCAGGAGAAGCCTTTCTTGATTATGTAGAATGTAATTACAAAGCACCACTTAATCCCGGCTTAGAACCAATGGATTTTTGGGCTCCAAATTATAATGGATTAATTAAATATAAACTTTTTAATGTACTTTCAAAACGGCCCCAATTATTTGATATAAGTGATGTAAAAAATGTTAAATTGCAGGAATTTACAAAGACTTCCAATAATGAAATCAGTTTTTCTGCACTAAACTCAGATTTATTTAGAAATCACTATTATATCACAAATTCTGCGGAATATTTATCACCTGAAAATATTGAAATATTAAACTCCCTATCGTGGAATGAGTTACGAAATTCAACAAACATGTATGACTATATAATTATTACTGATGAATCCTTATTGGAAGCAGCCGAAAACCTTGCTAACTTCTATAATTCGGAAATACAGGAACAAGACAGGCTAAAGACAAAGGTCTTCCTTCAAAGTGATATTTTTAGAGAATTTAATGGTGGCGTTCCCGATGTCCACGCAATTCGCTTTTTTTTAAAATATGCTTTTGACAATTGGGCGATTGCTCCTCAATATGTTTTATTATTTGGAGATGGAACCAATGATCACCGTGGAATAGATACTAATGAAGGTAATCTGGTTTTCACTTATCAGGTAAAAACCAGTCTGTATAGTTCATATTTCGCCAGTGATTGCAGATACACTTATATTAATGGACCAGATAAATTCGCAGATATAGCAATTGGTCGTATTCCTGCCAGAACATTAACTGAAGCCCAAAATGTAGTTGAAAAAATCAAAGATTATATTCTCGATCCGGTTTATGGTATTTGGCGGAGCAGAATTACTTTGGTAGCTGATGATCCACAGAGGCCATATAATATTGAAAAGGAACATATTTCTGACTCCGAATCCAGGCTGGTTCCGGCAATTTCTCCTAATTTTACAATAAAAAAAATATACTTATTAGATTATCCGGAAGTTCAGGATGCATCCAATTACGGAGTAAAAAAACCTGCAGCCACTGAGGCAATTTTAAAACAATTAGAAGACGGAACTGTACTTATCAACTATCTTGGGCACGGAAGTTCAACTGTCTGGGCTCAGGAATATATTTTACAAATGGAGCGGGATTTAGGAAAAATCAATACAAAAGGGAAATTACCAATTTGGTTTGCCGGAACCTGCAGTTGGGGCGAATTTGATAAAATCAACACTCAATGTATGCCCGAAGCCTTAGTATTAAAAGACGGAGATGGTGGAATTGCTACTTTAGGAGGCTCCAAACCAACAGTTGGTGGTACAAATTCAAATTTTATCAGAACCATTTTCCAAAAATGGTTCTCTGGTGATAATATTTCCAGACTTAGCCTCGGAAAAGCACTTCAATATTCCTTTGATGGTAATGCGAATAATGAAAAATATATATTATTTGGAGATCCTGCCCTATACCCGGCATTTCCATATAATTCTGCTGAATTCAATACCTTAGCCACTGATACTATAAAATCACTTTCCAGAATTTCCATATCAGGGAATACAGCAATTAAAAACTATAATGGTGCCGGTTTTCTATTAGTTTTTGATAGTGATCGGGAAGTAACCCGAACTTATTATGATGATTCTGGTAATTTAAAAAATCTTTCCTATATACTCCCAGGGGAACTCCTTTTTAAAGGAAATATTAATATAACAGATGGCCAATTCGGAACAAATTTCATAGTACCGAAAGATTTAAATTATGCCGGTTTAAAAGGAAAAATAAATCTCTACGCTTTTGATGAGGAATCCAGACTTGAAATTTCTGGTCATTATGACAATTTAATTTTCCATGGATCAGAATCAATTTTTGATACATTAGGCCCTATAATAAATATTGGATTTGAAGATAAAGAATTTCGAAAAGGTGATGTAATTGTTCCGAACGAAACAATGAAAATTTATCTTGTTGATCCAATCGGAATAAATATATCGAGGCAACTTGGTCATAATATTCAGTTAAAATTCGACGATGATGACAATCTAAGTTTTCAGGCTACCGAATATTTTTCCTATGAAGCAAATAGCGACACATCTGGCTATGTAACGTCACCAATTCCAAATATGGAACCGGGCATTCACAGATTATCTGTTACAGCCTGGGACAATGGGAATAATCGTTCAGTGGCAAATACAGACTTCCTTTTGGTTGCAGATGAAGAACTAAAAATTAAAAATGTTTTAAATTATCCAAATCCCTTTTCCAATGAAACCCAGATTACATTTTTCCTGACGCAACCCGGTAAAATCAGTATTTCAATTTACACAATTCATGGATTATTAATAAATAATGTGGTTCAGCAAGAATATTACTCTGCCGGATTTAATAACATCCCATGGGACGGCAAAGATGATTTTGGTGATGAAATTGCTCGGGGAATATATATTTATAAAATTACAGTTAATTCCGGTAATTCCAGTGCAAATGATCAATATATCGGAAAAATGGTAAAAAGCAGATAATTTTTTAGCAGAGAATTAAAATGAATTATTTCAATTGGTATGACAAAAAACTAATACTTGCTTCAAAATCGCCGAGAAGAGAAGAAATATTGAAAATATTTAAACCTGATTTTTCAATCTGTCCATCAAATTATATTGAGAAAAACGATGGGGATTTGTCACCAAAGGAACTTGTGAAAAGTCATGCCTGTCATAAAGCAAAAGATGTAGCATCAGATCATACAAAATCCTGGATTCTGGGAGCTGATACTATAGTTGTTAAAGATGAAAAAATATTAGGAAAGCCAAAAAATAGACAGGATGCTATTGAAATGCTCACTTTTTTAAGTGATTCAACACATAGGGTCCTCACCGGGTATTGTTTGTTAAATTCTGATAATAACAAGTATCTAATTAATAGTGTTACAACAGAAGTCGTTTTTAGAAAAATATCCCTATCTACTATCAATTATTATATCGATAACTTTAATCCTTATGACAAGGCAGGCTCTTATGCCATCCAGGATTTTAGTGCAATATTTGTTAAAAAAATTAATGGCTGTTTTTATAATGTTGTCGGTTTTCCATTACCAGAATTCATGAATCATATTAAAAATGAATTGCATACCTGTTTATCCTGAATGTCACGGCAGCTGACAGTAAATGATAAAAGAAAATGAATCAATTATTATTTTTTTTAAAAGTTATGTTGGTTTTTTTTAATATTTTTCACAAATTTACATGTTGTTAAAAAAATTAAATGAAATGGAATTATGTTTTACGAAGAATTAAAAGAAAAGCGCGAATCCCTGGGATTATCACTTAAACAGATTTCAACAAAAACCAAAATTAATCTAAAATTCTTAACAGCCTTTGAAACCGGTGAGTTTACAAATTTACCTAAAACTTATATAAGGTTATTTTTAAAAACTTATGCAAATGAACTGGGACTTGATTCTAATAAAATCCTGAATCAATTCAATGAACATATTGAAGATCAGGATATCAAATCAATTAATCCAAAATCAAATTATAGTAAATCAGGAAAAGATATAAAACTTGAATCTGAGAAAAAAATTAATTTCCCCCTTTTTATTTTAATTATTGCGGTATCTGTTTTTATTATTATTATTTTAAAACAAATCTCTAATGAATCTCCCCTGGAATCATCTACAACTCCAATAGGTGGATCAGAGGACATTAGCCTGAGTTCAGAGGATTCCAAGATTACTGAAGATATAAAAGAACAAGTTATCGACACTTTAACAATCGACGAATCGAAACCAATGATAGCCGAATTAGATACAACAACAATTCCAGAACCAATAATTGTTCAGAATGATTTAACATTATTATTAAAAACTATCGATAGTTGTTGGGTTCAGATTATTCTTGATAAAACAGACACTTCAGAAGCAATTTTTCTGCCTAATGCCAGGAAAAGCTGGAAAGCCAAGGAAGAATTTAATATTATGATTGGGCGTCCGACAAAAGTCGCATTATCTCTAAATGGTAATGATCTGGGAATTATTGCTAGTGAGGGTAAACCTGTAAGATTGTATATAACTTCTGAAGGTATCATTAACAGAAGAGTTTATTAATCCCCAAAAAAATCAAAATAATATCTATCCTGAATAAGACCAAAAATGGTTAAATTCATTTAATCTATTTTTCATGCCATTATACTATGATAGTTTTAAAATTCATGTATTTTTCAGATTAGAAAAATATTCTCACCTTTTATCTCAAGCCAATAGGGTAAAATGAATAACTTCTTATTCTATTAGTTTTAACTGGTGATAGGTAAGAGGATTAGAAATAAGTAGTATTATATCCCGGTCAAATTTTTTAATT
>JAOZSR010000049.1 GCA_029939575.1 Fidelibacterota bacterium | reverse complement strand
TACCGTGCATTACCCGAATCCCTGCAATTTATTTTTATCTCCAATATTAAAAACTAACTTGTACGGTCTGGCTTGATTTGGAATTGATTTTTACCTTTACATAATAAATTGAGTATTTTCCGGAGTTATCAATTTGCTCCAGTTCGCCTCCAATGACCTTTGCTTTTTTCCTTGATTTTGGCATATTAAAGCGAATTATTGAATGTTCAAACTGCTCATTAATAGAATTTTCGATCATGGCTGTTACAGAAGAATGAGTACCATCATTGGCAGGTTGAAATTTAACATTAAGATTATTTCCATTTTGACCTGCTGAGATTGTTTCAGATGGAGTAAGAATTCCATTTGATACGCGGACAAGACGATAGGCTCTATTGCCATCACAAACACTTTTAGTACTGATGTTAAATGGTGTTTTGCCATTTACATCTCCGGCATCCCGATGAGTGTGTCCCCAGAGAGTCATTTCTACTCCAAGTTCTTCCAGGTTTAACTCTTCCTTAAAATCATAATGATAGAAAAGTACCTGAGATATACTCTGGGAAGCTTTAATAAGATCAGATTTAAGCCACTCTATTTGTCTGGAAGTGAAACTGTTTTTACCATATATATCACTTTTCCATTTATCATAATTCTTGTATGCTTCAAGTCCTACATAATGTACCGGTCCATAATCAAAACTGTAATTTTGTGAATAAATGGGATTTTCGCCCGGAGGATTATACAACCTTTTCCATCCGAAAAACTTCCACCATAAATGACGGGCTGTGCCATCAGGTGGAGGTGTTGAAGACCACCCGCCTAAATCATGATTTCCTGACGTTAAAAAAACCGGTACTTCAAACTCACCTAATAAACGTTTTGAACGGCTATAATACCGACGAAACTGAAAATCTTCAAGTTCTCCTTCGTTAATTAAATCACCGGTTAGCAAAACAAATTCAGGATTAATGATATTGATATCATTTATAACTTCGCGCAGGTCAACCATTTCTGAAGAATCAGCAAAAGATCCGGTTTCATACCAGAACATATGAGTAGGTAAATGTGGATCAGTGATATGAACAAAATAATAATCATCTTTATAGTTTGATATGACTTTAACTGCATTGCGCGCTCTATCACTAATTTCATCGCTAGCTGAAATTACCAGGTCATAAAGATCAAAAACCGGAACTTTGGGAATTTTCGTTGCAATATTCCAAATTTGATTTTGGTGATCATATTGAGTTTTTTTCACTTTTAATGGAATTTGAATTTTTCCAAGCCGGAGTTCGACTTTCCAGGATGAGGCTTTGGGAGAAGCCGTGCATTCAATGTTAAGAATGTCTCCAACTTTCACGATTTCCGGTACATTCAGAATAGGCCGCTGGATTACTGTAAGTGTATCACCGACGGCAGGAATACTATTTTTATTAATATCTGAAGCATTGCAAATTTGCAACTCTATGCCATCGTTGTTAAAATTTATAATTCCTGTAATGGATAAAAACCTGGTTTCCGGTTCAGGAATATCGATTGCCGAATTTAGACGAACAGGACATTCTCCGCTTCCATCATCAATTAAAATTTTGCCATTTCCCAAACTATTGTTAGTAACTTTGACATTGAAAAATTTACATAATACTCCATTATATAATTCTGGTTTGTACTTTATTTTGGTAAAATCACCGGTTTTAGGGAAAATTGCACCTGGCAACTGGTTGCCGGAACTGATGATTTCTAAATTGTTTACATCAATTTTTGTCAGGCCCTTTTCTTTATGAACTTTTCCTTGAATTTGAATTTTGTCTCCAATGTTTACCTTATCGGTAATTTTATTCAAATATAATGGGATTGCACTTAAGGGGCCGCCATTAGGTTCGGAGATTATTATTTCTCCGGATTTAAAATTTTCAGAATCACCTGTAACAACACCTGAAAGAGAAATATTTTTTCCTAACAGTGAATTATCCTGGTGAATGTTATAAATATTAAATACTTTATTTTTCTCATCTTTTACAATATCTGAGCGAAAGCGTGGAACAATTTTAAAATTTCCATAATTATATTTTAGAATACCGGTAATGGAGGATATTTTTGTACCTTTATTTTCTACATTGTAAAAAACGAATTTACCACCATCATCAATACGGCAGCCACCACTTCCATCATCAACTAACCACTCACCATATCCTAAATTATCATTTATAACTCCAACATTAATAACTTTTACTAAAACCCCTTTATAAGATTCCGCTGTTGAAGAATTGGTAGCAAGTTCAGAAGTTTTGACTACTTCAGCAGGTGGTAACGGATTATTCCGACTTATAATTGAAAATTTTTGGATTTGGATTTCTGTCATGCCATGATTGTCAATAACTTTACCAGTTACTTTAACCTCGTCACCTAATTGAACATTAACTTCAGTTTTTTCGTTAAATATTGCAATGCCACTATAAACTCCACCTTTTGAATCCTCAAGAAATATTTTGTTTGAATGATATATATTTTGACTGACAGTGACAATTCCGGTTACAGTAACAATTTTATCAATGTAGGATTGATCTTGCTGAACTGTATAAATATCGGTTGAGATTTGTGCGGTTAATGTTGTTATTAGAAATATGAAAAATATTAATGATCTTCTTACCATATTAACTCCTGTTTTTTGTTTTATCTCTATTTACCCGGATATTCTGTGTTGGAAATTGATTATTCATTCTTTGCTAATTTGAATATCCAACGTTAAACACGGAATTATTAATTTCCAGGTTTTTTTATAGGTGTTTTATTCTAAATATTGTGTTCGATATCCTATTTTCCCATTTTTATATTCATAGATTCTATAAGTTAACTGTCGATTCCAATATGCACTTATAGGAGCGCAAACATATAAGGGAACATTTCCTAACCAATGATGCTCATCCCGATGAAAATGTCCGGCAATTACTGCTTTAACATTATATTTATTGAGAAGCGTTATCCATTTATCTCTTATATCTTTGTTCCATCCTTCGTGCATTTTGTTTTTATAAAAATCTTCAACTGACGGTGTGTGATGAAATACTATTACCGGTTTTCCGGCAGATTTTTTCAACTTCTTTTCCAGTTCCAAAAGAGGTTTATAAGTATCATCTGAAAAGGATTGGGCAAGTGGTTCTGTAAAAACAAGTAGAAAAACGACACCCTTATATTCGTGATATGTAATTAAACTGTCGAATTTATTTATAAATATATTTTTGTTGGATTCATAAGTTGTTTTCAGGATATCGTGATTTCCCGGTAAAAAATGAATAGGTGGAATAAAATTATTAAAAAGAGATATTGATTTATTGACAATGGACGTGTCGTTTAATTTTTCCTGCGTAATGTCACCAGTATGCACGATACATTCGATTTTCATTGGAAGTTTATTGACGGATTCGATGATTTTGTTAATTCTCATTTCGCTTTTAGGTTCATTATAATGTGAATCGGTAATCTGGACAAAATAGAGATGTTGTTCTTCATCCCTGAGTTGAGAGCATCCAATTAATGATAGCAAAAGAAACAAAATAATTAATTTTTTTAAAATCTGCATATTTATACCAATAATATTGAATAGGTTATTTTAAAATAATTTTTTCAACTTTCGCCACAAACCACTTCCTACCATTTCATTTGCGGCTACTAATATTTTTTTTATAACTTCCAACACATTGTCATCACCGGCCCAGTGTTTTTGAACAATTTCAGGATTGTTTTTAATTATTGAATTTAATACAAATGCGGCTAATGCAATATCATCTACATAACCAATAGGCCCAACAATTGCTTCGGGAATAAGATCAATTGGTGATACAAAATAAGCGATTGCAATTGCTAATTTTGCCTTATCATGTATAGAAACATCCGGGTCAACAGTAAGTTTGCACATAAGGTGAAATAAGTCTGGTGCGAACAAGAGATATTCTGCGTATTTGTTATTTTTCGCCTCATCACTTTCTATCCATTTACGAAATTTTTCTCTTAAATTTTGATAAAAATCTAAATGTTGTTCTGCCATAATTAATTCTCTTTCATTTTTCTAATATTTTAATAAAATATTTATTCCAATTATTAAAATTTCAGCAACTCCAAATATGGAATATATTCCGGTTCTTCTGCAGATGCTTTTTCAATCATATCTAATATTTGTTGGTATTTTTTATCAAACTCCTGAATTTCTGTTAAACCGGATTGTGGGTCCATGGTAAGCCGTAGACCGGTTTGAGTAGTACTCACAACCAAATCATTTGAATATTTAGATTTATCCCAATTGTTCCTGGCAAGAAATTTTGTAAATTTCATGAGCTTGTGAAATTTTCCGATTTTTCCAAAGAGCAAGTTTTGATCAGATTCAGGAAAACTTATCTTAATAGTCACTCGTTGATGAATGCTAAATTCCTTTGTGAAAATGTAAGTAGCCAATTCATTGCCACAATAATTCCAGGACCTTTCACCGCCATTTTTCTGATAATCAATTGACCTGCCGTTTACTTTCACACTTTTCGGAGGGAAAGTTAGTGGTAATCTTATTTCATACTTTCTTGATTTAAGCATTCCGGGAAAGTTTCCTTTTATAGGCTCAATCACGATTTCTATTTTACTTTTGTCTTTTTTATTAAAATGTACATTTGTAATGCTATAATTATCAGTCTTATAATTATTGGTATTTCCTTCATCATTGTAAATTTCAGTTGTACCTGATTTTCCCGGGAAAATATTTAAAATTAAGGGATTTACCGGTTTTTCCCGGCTGTTTTTCATTTTTGGTTGCATGGGAATAATTGCTCCTGACTTGACGAAGATAGGAATTTCATCTATAGTAAAATCTTCCGAAATTACTCTTCCTCCTTTTGTCAGTTCTCCTGAATACCATTCTATCCATTCTCCTTCCGGGAGCCATATCTTTTTCTTTACAAACAGGCTATTCTCCTCTATTGGTTCGGTGATAGGCGCCAGAAGTAAATCATTACCAAACATATATTGATTCCTGTATTTGTAAGCCTCATCTACTTTGGGTGAATTGTAATACATTGGACGACATAAAGATATTCCTGTGTCATAAGCTTCTCTTGCGGCAGTATAAATATAAGGAATCAGTGCATATCTCAGATGAAAAACATCTCGCATTGCATAAAAATTTTCCAAAGGATAGGCCCATATTCTACGTTCAATACCACCAACATAATCTGCTTTTGTGCAATGTGTTCTTAGAATTGGACTAAAGGCGCCAAATTGCACCCAACGTGTATAAAGTTCGGGAGTACTTTCACCGGCCATATGGCCACCAATATCATGGCTCCAGAATCCAAATCCAACGTTGGCAGCTGTTGAAGTGAAATAGGGTTGATAATCAAGAGATTGCCAGTTGATAAATGTATCTCCGGAAAAGCCAATCTGGTAGCGATGATTTCCTAAACCTCCAAACCTGTGAAATATTAATGGACGCTTGGTATTACGTCGTTCCATATCGCTGAAAAAAACATAATTAAGATAAAATGTCGGATTTACACCCGAGATATTTGTTGTGCTCCACTGTTGCCAGTCCAGCCACCAGAAATCAACTCCATCTTCTTCCATAGGATGCAGAATTGTCTTCATGAAATTATTGGCGAAATCTTTATTCACAATGTCAAAGGGAATAAATTTTTCAGATTTAGGGTCAACTCCCATTGCTTTAGCCATTTCCGGATATTTTTTTTCATGAGGCTGGATTCCTGATGCCGGATGAAGATTCATACAGACTTTTAAGCCTTTAGTTTCTGTCCATTGTAAAAATTCCTGCGGGTTTGGAAAATAATTATGGTTCCAGGTGAATCCTGTCCATCCAATTCCTTCTCCTGCCTGGTCTTTTATTTTTTTACCATCTTTGTACCACTCGGGTTTAGTAGTAATGTGCCAATCCATATCTACAACAAGCACGTCGATAGGAACGTCGTGAATCTCGAATTCATCGATTAATTCACGCATTTCCAGATCAGTATATTCCCAATAACGCGACCACCATGCGCCAAAGGCAAATCTAGGTGGCAAAGCAATGTTTCCGGCAATTTTAGTGTAATCTTTTAATGCTCCTTTATAATCATATCCATAACAGAAAAAATATAAATCCTGCTGATTTTTTTCGGGCTTGGGTTTTACCCATTGCCAATCGGAATTATCAAATATTGGTCTTTCTGAATCATCAATAACGACCCAACCATCTCTGGAAAGTATTCCCGGATTTAATTTTATTTTTTCTTTGGTTGACCAGTTCATAATTTCACCATCAAAACCATCGAGAGTTCGGATTGTTCCTAATAAATTGTTCTCGTTTTTAGTTCCGGGCTTCCATGTTTTTTTATTGCCATCGAAATCAAATTCAATTTTCAGATTATCATTAGTGAATTTTTCACTACCAATTTTGTAATTTAAAAGAAATTTATCTGTTTGTATGCTGAGCCAGCCATTTTTTATATTTTGTTTATATTTCGGAACCGGCAAATTTCTATTTACAAATACCAATGAAGCATGGTCTTCAAAAATTCCGTCCTCTGTCCATTCCATCCTGATAACTCCATCAGTAAGTACTGTAAAGCGCGCATTCCCGGATATTACGGTGGCCTTTTTATCTGCAACCGGATTATATTCATGGGCAATTAAAAAGGAAATTATTATCAAAAGCATAAAAAATAGTTTTTTCATCATTTACTCCAATTTTCTGGTTTATTTATACAATTCCGGCAATGTTTTTATGGGAAAAATTATTCCTTTTTCCGAAATCTTACTACCTGCTGTTTCAATGTGCCATCAGCCGAAACATCACAAATAATATAATGATTTACATTTCCCTGAGGCCCAAATCTATCGTGCAATCCAGCGCCACCACCACCGGCAATTGTGTATTCAACACCATCCAGAGTTGCTGTTGAATATGCATGAATATGTCCTAGGTAAACATGTTTTACCTGGTACTTACTCATAAGATTGGTAAATATTTCAGATTCTTTTTTCTTCATTGAGTGGTAGGCCCATTTTTCAATATTGGCAAAAGGTTTATGGCAAGACACAATTATTTTTTTGTCTTTTGGAGTTGTCGATAAAACCTGTTCCAGCCATTTAAAGGTTTTTTCAATTGGCTGGACACGTGAAGCATTATCAACCATGATAAATCTGTAATTATAATAGTCAAAATAATAGTTCAGAGAATTTTCTCCAAAAAGATAGCGATATTCCATTGCTTGATAATCATATCCACAATCATGATTTCCCAAAGCAACAAAATAGGGAATATCAAACTTCATTAGAGGAGGAACAAAATAATCATGATATTCCTTTACTAAACCCCTTGGAACTATATCACCGGTATTAATAATAAAATCGGGTTGTGGTTTAAGTAAGGAAATATGTTCATTGATTCTTGGCCAGAGATCATCATTGGACCTGCTGTCCCCAATCATGATGAAGCGAAAAGCGGACTTCTTATCTTTTTGACTGTTTATAAGCCTTGTGATTTGTTTATCGACATTAAATCTGTCCTGATAGCCTTTTAAAGATTTTTCGGCTTCAGCCATTAGTTCGGTAATAACTTCTTTACTGTCTTTGTTTTTTGGATAGTTTTCTTCCAGACCGCCTTCATTAATTAGGCGCACAGATTGTATTTGGCCATCTTTCCTGATATAAAAAACAACTCCTTCCACAACCAACACATATCGTTCACCTGCAAATGTAGAGGCAATCCAGATGTCCGTCGGTTCTGAATTCGGGTAGATTACTTTTATTGTTTCCAGGGCTTTTTTTGGAATTTCATTAATTGGAATTGATTTTCTTGACCCTTTTATTAAAAGGTCATATCCTTTTTCTCTTGTATTTGTTGAATCGTTATAATAGGTCATATCATTGATTTTTCCGTCCGGAGAAAGGTAAAAATCATATTTTTCTGGTAAGGCTTCGGCCCTGATCCAATAAAAGCCATACTTTTTCAATTCCCATTTTACAACTTCTGTATAAGATGGAGCAAAAGCCCGTACAATTTTTAATAAATTTTCAGATGGAGGTTTGTTATCCGGTTTTGATTTTTCCGGAATTTCGTAAAATTCATTGCCCGGAGGCCCAACTTCAATTTGCCAATCACCAATTTGTTTTGGTATTTTCACACAGGAATTCAGGTATATTATCGACATTAGTAACATTATTAAAAAATAAAAAAAACCTTTCTTTAACATTTCTCCTCCAAATTTATTTATTATTAGTCTTTCTTTCGTTCAATTGGTTGTGATTCAATCCATGCTTTTATTACATCACCATGACATGCTTTTGGTTTACAATAACATCCAAGCCGTTTACCTCTTAACTGAAGAACGGCTTTTTGAAAAACAGAATCATTATTTATTTTGCGATAAAAATCTTTTTTAAATGCCTGAATACATTCCTCACGGGAATGATATGTCTGACAAATATCGCACCAGCCAATCGGATGGGGATTACCCAGCCATCCTTTTTCTCCGGGTTGAATTCCACGTGAATTCATGTGAGTTCGATATTCAGTGCCTCGCCCGATATATTCATCATAGGAACTGTGATTAATATTAACAACTTTAGTCATTTTAATAGGATCGTTTTCAATTTTTTGATTTTTTGTTGTAAATCCTATTATAGCAGCAATCAAAATCAACAATCCCAGGAATATAATTTTTTCAGCTCTTGATTCTGCTTTTATCATAATATCCTCTTATTTTTCTTCTTCAATGCGAATAACCTGCAAACCACCACCTGCTTTACCATCAGCAGGAATCGTACAGGAAAATTTTGATAATTCTTTGATGCTCATGATACAGGACGATTTCTCATCTGGCCAGAGTTCAGTTATTTTTAAACGCTCCTTTTTGAGATCTATACCCAGCGATTCTTCATCAATGTTCAAGTTAATTTCAACATCAAAATCTAAGGGATTACCGGCAATGAGTAAAGCTTTTTTACCATTGGAAATAATGTATGGAACAGGTAGATTTACATCAGAAGTTGTCAAAACCGATGATAATTTTATATTATTATTTTCAGGGTTTACAGCATGAATGATATCCTGATGATTGCGACGGATTTCTATCATTCGCTGAACATCCTCAAACATTTGCTTATGATGTGTTTCTTTTACCTGATTCCAATTTAGCCATGATGCATAGAGCCATCTGCCGGTTCCTGCTTCTTCTTTGCCATAAAGGTCAGGTGTATGCCGTGGTAATGGCCGATAATCAGCATCGAATTCTTCTCCACTCATAAATATTGGAATAGCCGGAGTAAAAAGTACACCATAGCCAAATACGAAACGACTATTTTGCACCATATAGGGATTTTTATCAAGAGGAAAACCTTCCCATCCGGCATCATGACAACTTGGTGAAATAACTCTCATTTTTGGTCCCGGCAAAGGATTTCCACCATTGATTATCAATCCTTTTTTACTTTTCTTAATCGCCATTTTCCAGCCCCAACCTTTTGACTGCCAATGCCAATTTCGGTCCGGCCAGGCTAAAACAACCCGTTCAATCGAACGTTTTTGATCTATACCTTTTATTAACCATTGCCAATCTTTATTTCCATCAGGTTCAAATTCCCATGTTCCGATCATATCCTCTGCTAAACCGAGGAAAGAAATTTGCAATTCGCTATTGCTTCCTGTATTGGTCATTTCTGTACCATCATTGTAAATTACACTGCATTTAAGAGCGGCTGATTCCCAGTCCGGATTTTGATGTAATAAATCCCGCATAGAGGCTAAATTGGTTAGGGCTGTGTGATTGTCCAGAAGTCCTTTTCTCTGGTCAAAAAGCATAATATCTCTCTGGCAAGCATCACTTACATTTTCAGAACCACTCTCTCCGAGGATAAAAATAGGCTTGCCGGCTTTCGCGCAACGGCGCTTAATTTCAAGCCAGAGATCAGGACGATGGAGACCGCAATCACATCGAAAACCGTCAACTCCCCAGTCCAAAACTGCTTTTGTCCACATCTCTATCCACCATTTCTCAAGCTGAGGATGATTGCCTGTCCAATCATAATCGGTCATACCCCAGGAACCATCTTTGAACCAATCCGGATGTTTGATAATAAGAGGGCTGTCGTTCATAACGCCATGCTCTATTGTATCCAAAAAAATACGAATACCATGTTTATGAGCTTCTGCAATCATATCTTTGAATTCCTGTTCACTGCCCAAAGAAGGATCAATCTTGTCGGGTTCGATACAGGCATATTGTGTCCATATTCCATAAAAATGGCTGGAATCTGACAGGGAATGGCCGGTAAGCCATATTCCATTAATACCTAATTTTTTAAGATAACCCATTTTTTCTTTTAATGAGTTGAAAGTTCCGCTTTCAGGGCCATTGGGCGATGTGAAGCCTTTTATAGCTACTTCATAAATAATAAGGTTTTTCGCCCATTCAGGTGTCAGGGAAATGTTAGGATTTTTTTCGCATAAAAATATATTTGATAATACCATGTATATAAATACTATTTCTAATATTAATTTTTTCTTTTGCCACATTATTATTTTCTCCATTTCGGTAATTGAAAAAATTATATTTTAACTAATTTGATCTTTCAGGTCAGAAATCTATAATTATAAAACTATCAAAGAAAAAAAATGGTCAATAAGGTTATGATGTTAGACAAATTTCTGATCCAAAGTTTATTTTGCCCCAAGTTTCATCATTAATTTTCGGAATTTAACCAGGGGAATAGCAATTTTTGGTGCGGTGTAAAAAACTGGTTTTTTGCTTATGCAATATTCCAGATGATCAACTGATTTTTCAACATTCATCATGAATGGTTTTATATCTCCTTTTGCCATTTTAGTATCGACAAATCCAAATCGAACATTTGTGACATGTACTCCTTTTGTTTTTAAGGCCAACGCCAAACCTCCAAGATAGTTTGAAAAACCTGCTTTAGAAGCATGATAGGAAGGCGCCTCAGATGAGAGCAACTCATCTGCAAGACTGGATACACCAATAAAGTGGCCATTTTTATTTTTAACCATCCGGGGAATCACCGCTGCTGCTGTTTTTACCATTCCGGTTAGATTAACATCAATTATTTTTGCTTCAATACTCATATCCAGGGGATTCAGGATTTCCCCGATCCCCACGAAATAAATACAAAGATCGAAGTGTTCTGTCATGACCAATTCATTCATTAAATCAGAATACATTTTATCACTCACGTCTGCAATCCGATGATGATAATTTTCATTGGTAATGGGAGACTCGCTTCTTGATATCCCGGTAATATTCCATCCAGCTGCAAGCAACCTCTTGGTTGTTGCCAACCCTATCCCATCAGAATTACCAATTAGAATCGCCTTAGACATTACACTATCCCCATTCATTTTTTTTCAGTTTTGTACCGGCTAACAGTTTTTTATCTATTAATATATTTTGAACACTCTCAAGATAGTAAAATATATTTAAGAATAATACAATGTCTTTCTTGTTTTTATTAAAGAATAGTTGTGTTTTGCTGCTGGTTTTACTTTAATTGGAAATTCATTCATAATAAGAATCAAGAAGAGTGAGTTAAAAATGAATAAAATTTTATTATAAAATTTTTAAAAAATTGTTTACACAAACTAAAAATCATTCATAAGTTTATAAGATGTAAAGAAAGGATCTGTTTTGAGTAGTAACTATATTAAAATAAAAGGCGCAAGGGAACATAATCTAAAAAATCTGAATGTTGAAATTCCCAGGGATCAACTTGTTGTCATTACAGGTTTATCAGGATCAGGCAAATCCTCCCTGGCTTTTGATACAATTTATGCAGAAGGTCAACGTCGTTATGTAGAATCTCTTTCAGCCTATGCACGTCAATTTTTAGGTTTAATGGAAAAACCGGATATGGATTTAATTGAAGGACTTTCACCGGCCATATCTATTGAACAAAAAGCAACTTCTAAAAATCCCAGGTCAACAGTGGGTACAATTACAGAAATTTATGATTATCTCAGGTTGCTTTATGCACGGGTAGGAACTCCTTATTGCCATAAATGTGGAAAAGAGATCAGTAAGCAGACTTTGCAACAAATTGTTGATTCTATTATGAATATAGAGGAAGAAAGTAAAATAATGATTCTGGCCCCACTTGTTCGTGGCCGCAAAGGGGAATATAAAGATATTTTTAAAGAGGTTCAAAGAGAAGGTTTTATCAGGGTAAGAGTTGATGGTAAAATTATGGAAGTTGAACATAAAATTGATCTTGATAAAAATAAAAAACATAATATTGAAGTCGTAGTTGACCGTTTAATATTGAAATCGTCAGTAATAGAGAGGTTGACAGAATCTGTTGAATTGGCCCTGAAGATAGGTTCAGGGTTGCTTAATGTCATGATTAATAATGATGAAGAGCATGTCTATAGTGAAAATTTTGCTTGTCCTGATTGTGAAATTAGTTATGCAGAACTCTCTCCCCGTATGTTTTCATTTAATAGTCCCTATGGAGCGTGCCCATCATGTGATGGGCTTGGAACAAAGATGGAAATAGATGTCGATCTGATTGTTCCTGATAAGAGAAAAACTTTGAGTGAAGGAGCGATCGTTCCGCTTGGGGAACAACCTCGTGGGAATTGGTATTCTTCCATTTTAAAAGGTTTGGCTAATGAGTTTGATTTCGACTTTGTAACTCCCTTTTACAAATTATCTAAGCAGGCACAGGAAGTTTTGATTTTTGGTACCGGTGGGAAAAAAATTGCTATTAATTATTTATCCGACCGGATGACAGGTAAATATACTGCTCCTTACGAAGGAGTTGTTAACAATCTGAAACGACGTTATAAACAGACCAATTCATCAGGTATCAGGAATTGGGTACATAAATTTATGAGTATTAAATCCTGCCCAACTTGTAAGGGAGAACGATTACGCCCGGAAAGCTTATCTGTAAAAATTAATAATTCTTCTATAAGCCAACTAACCCAAAAATCGGTTAAACAGGCAAAACTGTTTTTTGCTAATTTGCAATTAGATGAGGAATCAAAATATATTGCAAAACAAATCCTTAAAGAAATAAACGAGCGGCTTGATTTTTTGATTAATGTTGGAGTTGATTATTTAACACTTGATCGCTCAGCCCAAACTTTATCAGGTGGAGAAGCGCAGCGGATTAGGCTTGCTACCCAGATTGGCTCACGACTGGTTGGGGTTTTATATATTCTCGATGAGCCGAGTATAGGGCTTCATCAAAGAGATAATACTCGCTTGATTGATACACTTTCAGGATTAAAAGAAATTGGCAATACTGTCCTGGTTGTTGAACATGATCAGGAGACTATTGAATCCGCTGATTATATTTTAGATATGGGTCCGGGTGCCGGTGCTGATGGAGGATATATAGTTGCCAGTGGTAGTCCGGAAGAAATAAAAAACAATCCAAAGTCTTTAACAGGTCAATATTTATCAGGGAAAAAATCGATCGAGATTCCCAAAAAATATAGACGAGGAAATGGGAAACATCTGGTCTTAAGCGGAGCATGTGGTAATAATTTGAAAAATATTGAAGTTTCCTTTCCTTTAGGAAAATTAATTTGTATTACCGGGGTTTCCGGCTCCGGTAAAAGTACATTAATTAATGAGACATTGTATCCAATATTAAAAAGACATTTTTATAATTCTACTAAAATACCGCTCAAATACTCAAAGATCAAGGGTGTAGAATATTTAGATAAAGTGATTGACATTGACCAGAGTCCAATTGGCAGAACCCCAAGATCCAATCCGGCTACATATACAGGCACTTTTGGTCCTGTCAGAGATATGTTTGCCTCTTTGAAAGAATCAAAAATTCGTGGATATAAACCAGGCAGATTTTCCTTTAATGTTAAAGGTGGAAGATGTGAGGCCTGTAATGGTGACGGCATCAAGAAAATTGAAATGCATTTTTTGCCCGATGTTTATGTTACTTGTGAAGTTTGTAAGGGAAAACGCTATAACAGGGAAACCCTGGAAATTAAATACAGAGGAAAAAGTATTTCAGATGTATTAAATATGTCAGTTAAAGAGGCTCTGAAATTCTTTTCAAAAATTCCTGGTATAAACAGAAGACTCCAAACACTTTTTGATGTAGGTTTGGGATATATCAAATTAGGGCAGCAGGCAACAACACTTTCTGGTGGTGAAGCCCAAAGAATCAAGTTAGCAACAGAATTAAGTAAAAAAAGTACCGGGAATACTATATATATTTTGGATGAGCCTACTACCGGATTACATTTTGAAGATATTAAAATGTTGTTAACAGTATTGAATCGCCTTTTAAAGCAGGGTAATACAGTTGTTATTATTGAGCATAATCTTGATGTTATAAAAACATCGGATTACATTATTGATCTTGGACCTGAGGGCGGCGATGGTGGTGGTTATATAATTGCTGAAGGCACTCCACAGGAAATTGCTGCCAATCCTGATTCCTTTACCGGAGAATTTTTGAAAAAGACTCTGTTAAAATAATTTTAGATTTTCTGGTTATTTATTGCTGTAATTTTTTCAGACATTATTAAATGAATACTATTGGGTAAATCCTGATAATTTGAAAAAGTAAAATAGAATTTGAACCAAAGGTTTTATTTTTTGTATTAATTTAAAAATCCTGATTTATATCCAATTTTCATCATTTGTTTCATTTGCATATAGTTGAAAAACAACTTGATTTGCAGGGCTTTTTTGTATATATTACTAGTTGATTTTTAGCGTGAATTTTTAGGTTGTGACCTTAGTTTTTTTTAAATAGATAGTTAATAAAATTAAATAGATAGGCATTAATAATAAATAGTTATTCCGCATTTTCGATTTCATATATTAATAAAAAAAGATTGTAGGATATTTTGCGTTCAGAATTGACCGAGCCAAACAAATTAGTTGAAGATCTTGATATTGAAAAAAATATCAGGCCATCAGCTTTTAAGGAATTTATTGGACAAAAAAGTGTTGTCGATAATTTAAAGCTCTATATAGAAGCTGCAAATCGTAGAAATGAACATATGGACCATGTTTTACTGTTTGGGCCACCCGGACTGGGTAAAACAACCCTGGCCAATATTATTTCTCGGGAATTGGATGTAAATATCAAAACTTCTTCCGGACCTGTAATTGAAAGAGCCGGTGACCTGGCCGGGCTTTTAACAAATCTGCAAACCCGTGATGTGTTTTTTATTGATGAAATTCATCGTCTAAACAACATTGTTGAAGAATATCTTTATTCAGCGATGGAAGACTTTACAATTGATATTATGATTGAAAAAGGACCGAATGCGCGAAGTGTACAACTTAACCTCGAGGGATTTACCTTAATTGGAGCTACAACCAGATTAGGGCGTTTGACATCGCCTCTTCGTGATCGTTTTGGTATAATTCTGCGACTTGATTATTATACTGCTGAAGAAATTTATAATATTTTGCTTCGTTCATCTGATATTTTAAATATTGATATTGACAAAAAAGGAGCTAGTGAAATTGCAAAAAGATCCCGGGGAACTCCCAGGATTGCTAATCGTATTTTACGTCGAACACGAGACTATGCCCAGGTCAAAGGAAACGGATCAATTAATTTGGAAATTGCTTCCAAATCATTGGAATTGTTAGATATTGATGATAATGGGCTGGATAATATGGATCGACTTTTATTAAAAACAATAATAGAAAAATTTCAAGGTGGTCCGGTAGGATTAAACAGCCTGGCAGTGGCTGTTTCAGAAGATCCGGACACTATAGAAGATGTTTATGAGCCTTATTTGATTCAAAATGGATTATTGCACCGAACTCCACGTGGAAGACAGGTGACAAGTGCTACATATAAATATTTTCGTTTAAACGATAAAACAAAAACAACTGCCACGTTATTCTAATTTTAACCAGGAGTAAAAATAACATGAGATTATCAGAATTTGATTATGAATATCCCGCTGAATTAGTTGCGAAATTTCCTGAAAAAAAACGAGATCATTCAAGGTTGTTGGTTGTCGATAAGGAATCAGGAAAAATTGAACACAAACATTTTTATGATATCCTAGATTTTTTAAAAAAAGGTGATCTACTTGTATTAAATATAACTAAAGTATTTCCGGCAAGACTGTTTGCAGTCAAAGATAGAACTGATGCTCAGGTTGAAGTATTTCTTTTAAGAGAATTATCAAGTAATCTATGGGAAATAATGGTTAAACCTGCCAGAAAAGTGCGAATTGGGAATAAATTAATCATTGCGGGACACGTACAATGTGATGTTATTGACAATACTGTATCTGGAGGTCGTGTTGTTAGATTCAATAATATTGAGCAGGAAGATTTGTACAAACTGATTGATAGTGAGGGATTTTCACCGTTGCCACCATACATTGATCGTGAACCTACCGATGAGGATAAGGACAGATACCAGACTGTTTATGCTACAAAACGTGGAGCGGTAGCTGCACCAACTGCCGGACTTCATTTTACTGAAGAATTATTACAAAAAGTAAAAGATAAAGGTGTTAAAATCTGTCCAGTTGTATTACATATCGGCTTAGGTACTTTTAGCCCAGTTACTGTTGAAGACCTGAAAAGACACAGAATGAATTCCGAATTTTTTGAAGTTGATGCTGATTCTTCTATTGCTATCAATGAAGCCAGAGCCAAAGGCAGAAGAATTATTGCAGTAGGTACATCAGCAGTTCGAGCTCTGGAAACAGTGGCAATTTCCGGATTTCAGATCAGCCCGAGAAAAGGTTGGACTGATAAATTTATCCACCCTCCATATGATTTTAAAGTTGTTGATGCTATTATCACAAATTTTCACCAACCAAAATCTACATTAATAATGCAAATAGCAGCTTTTGGCGGATATGAATTAACTATGCGCGCCTATAAAGAAGCAATCAAAGAAAAATATCGCCTTTTTAGCTATGGTGATGCAATGTTTATAAAATAATTTAGGAGAAAATTGCCTTCCGCAAGTGTAATAATTGTTGCAGCCGGGGTAGGAGCCAGGATGAATGATACTATCCCAAAGCAATTTATGCAAATAAATTCCAAACCAATACTTTCTCATACAATTAATAGGTTTAATTATTCAAAAGAGGTTGTTGAAATTATTCTTGTTGTAGCTCCTCAATATTTAGACTCTACACTTTTAAAAACCGCTCTACCGGAAAATCTGTCTGTACCATTGAAAATTATTGAAGGAGGGGAAAAACGTCAGGATTCTGTTTATAATGGTCTTCTTGCGGTTGATCCAAAATCTTCAATAGTTGCTGTTCATGACGGAGTAAGACCTTTTGTTTCACAAAAATGTATCAAGGAATCAATTTTGTCCTGTAACCATAATCCGGGGGCTGTAGTAGCAATCCGGACTACTGACACTTTAAAAAATGTTAAAAATGAAATAATTATTAATACAGTTGATCGAACAAATATTTTCCAGGTACAAACACCTCAAACATTTCAAAAAAATGTATTATTGGAATCTTTTAAAAAAGCGCAGCAAGATAATTTCACCGGTACTGATGAAGCCAGCCTGGTAGAGAGGCTGGGCTATAGGATAAAAATCATTCCGGGAAGCAGGAATAATATCAAAATAACAACTAAAGATGATCTGCTTATTGCAGAGACATTAATCAAAAATAAGCAATATGATGAAAATTAAAACAGGACTTGGCCAGGATAGTCATAAATTTGATAAGAGGAATTCAACTAAGAAACTCCTCCTGGGAAATGTTCTTTTCGAAGGACATCCTTCTTTAAAGGGTAATAGCGACGCCGATGTTGTTTTACATTCTTTGACCAATGCAATTTCCGGAATAACCGGGAAAAATATCCTGGGCAAAATCGCTGATCAGATGTGTCTTGAACAAGGAATTACTGATAGTCGTGTTTATTTAAAGGAGGCCTGTAAATATTTAGCACCTTATAAGATATCAAGTGTATCGATTTCCATTGAGTGCTTAACACCTAAAATTTCTGATAAAATAGATCAAATGAAAAAATCAATTGCTGATTTATTGAATATATCATTTGAAGATATCGGAATTACTGCCACAAGTGGCGAGGGGTTGAGCGATTTTGGGAAAGGACTCGGCATACAGGTATTATCAATCATTACAGCAACCTCAAATTGATTTAATTCTTTATTATGGATGCATTACTTTCAAATATAGCTTCTTTACCTTTGTTACTATTATACACTCTAATAGTAATTTTAATTTATCTGGAAAACACCATCCCTTTTTTGCCTGGTGATGCTGTTTTAATTTTTACCGCCTATTTATCAACCCAACATATTATTAATATTTATATTGGGTATATACTAAGTGTTGTATGCGGAGTAGTTGGCTTTGTTGGCATTTATTATGTTGGTGCGCGTTGGGGTAGAAATTATTTTCTGACCGGAAATTATAAAATTTTTAAAAGAATGAAAATCCAGAAAGCTGATGCTATTTTTCATAAATATGGATCATGGGCTTTGGGGATTTGTCGCTTTATCCCGGGCTTAAGATTTTTTGTTGCAATTATAGCCGGTTCAACTCATAATCCCTTTATGCGGTCTTTTTTAATAAGTTCAATGGGGATAATTCTATGGAATGGGATAGTATTTTTTATTGCCTATCTTATCGGGAATAATTGGATGGGGATTAAGATTTTAATAAGTCAATATAATCATTTTGTTATTATGTTACTAACATTAGTCATGTCATACTTTCTATTTAAATATTTTAAAAGAAGGGGAATATAACCTGTGGTAAGAACAAGATTTGCTCCAAGCCCAACCGGATATTTGCATGTGGGAGGTTTAAGAACAGCTCTTTATAATTATCTCTTTGCAAAACAAAATAATGGTAAATTTGTTTTGAGAATTGAAGATACTGATCAAAAGAGAAAAGTTGATGGTGCTGTAGAGAATCTAATAGAGTCTTTGAACTGGTCAGGAATCGAAGCCGATGAAGGCCCGGTAAAACAAGGAGATTTTGGACCTTATATTCAATCCGAAAGGCTTGAACTTTATAAAAAACATGTTGATATTCTACTTGAAAAAGAACATGCATATCCTTGTTTTTGTACTCGTGAAAGATTAAAAAAACTAAAAGAATCCCAGAGTGATGATTCAACCCAATTTGGCTATGATAATCACTGCCGGAATTTATCCCGGGCAGAGGTTATGTCGAAAATTAAGAATGGTGAATCCTATGTAGTTCGATTAAAAACACCTCTTGAGGGTGAGGTTGTGATCTATGATATTGTTCGTGGAAAAGTTACTTTTCCTAACGAATTACTTGATGACCAGGTGATTTTGAAATCCGATGGTTTCCCGACTTATCATCTTGCTAATGTAGTAGACGATCATTTAATGGAAATTTCTCATGTAATTCGTGGTGAGGAGTGGCTCTCCAGCACTCCAAAACATAAATTACTTTATGATTATTTTGGCTGGAAAACTCCCAAGTTTGCTCACTTGCCACTTCTTTTAAACCAGGATAAATCCAAACTGTCAAAACGGCAGGGTGATGTTGCAGTAGAAGATTATATGGAAAAAGGATATCTGCCGGAAGCAATTATGAATTTTTTGCTTCTTTTAGGTTGGAATCCTGGGAATAATAAAGAAATTTTTTCTTTAAAAGAAATGGTAAAAAGTTTTTCATTAAAAAAAGTTAACAAATCCGGTTCTATTTTTAATATAGAAAAATTGAACTGGTTTAACGGCCAGTATATTCGTAGTTATGACTTAGATGGGCTTTATAAAATATCTGCAGCCTATTTTCCTAAAAATACTAATCTTTCTGAAAATGAAGAAAAAAAGATTTTGTCTTTGATACAAGAAAGGTTGTCCACTTTACAGCAAATTCCAAAACAGGCTGCTCTGATTTTGTCTGATTCGATTGAATATAATAAAGATGCTTTGGATTATATCAGGTCTGAATCCGGAATGTTAGTATTAAAAAGTTTGGCAAAAATTATTAGCTGTGAAGATGAACTGCATTCATCAAATTTTTTCCAGATAATTAAGAAAGTTCAGGCCGAAACTTTGGTTAAAGGCAAGCAACTCTGGATGATAGTCAGAGTTGGATTGACTGGTGAAATTCATGGTCCTGAAATAAACAAAATTGCAGAATTACTGGGCAAAGAAAAATGTCTTGCCAGGATCAATCAGGCAATTAAAAATGGCTGAGTATAAAGTTCAGGCCAATGCAAAAATCAACCTGGGGCTCAGAATAACAGGCCGTCGGGAAGATGGGTATCATACTTTAAGCACGATATTTCAGGAAATTGATTTATCAGATGAATTGGTTTTTATTGAATCCGAGGAATTTGGATTCAGTTGTTCAGACCCTACTTTACCAACTGATGATACAAATCTGTGTGTTATAGCATATAAAAGAATGAAATCTTTGGTTCCAGATAGTAAGGACTTTCATATTCATCTAAATAAAAAAATTCCAACCGGGGCCGGATTGGGCGGAGGTAGTTCTGATGCTGCAACTGTTTTGAAATTTTTAAATAAAAAATGGAAAATAAATTTAAATATTGAAAAATTAAAAAAAATAGGGTTGGAATTAGGGTGTGATATTCCATTTTTTTTTATGGGAAAAACTCAGGGTGCAACTGGATTGGGAGAGGAGTTGTTTCCTCTTGAACTGCCTCATTCGTTTTATTTGCTTTTGGTATGTCCGAATATTCATATTTCAACAGTTTGGGCATATAAACAATTTAACTTGACAAACAAAAAAGAAAATTTTAAATTCCGATCTCTTTTAGATAAGAGAATTTTTTGGGCGCTGTTTGAAAATCAATTTGAATCTGTTGTTTTCCCTTCATATCCAAAAATTGGCAAAATAAAAAGCGATTTAGAAAAAGAAAATTCTGAATTCGTCAGTTTGTCGGGTAGTGGCTCGACTGTGTTTGGGATATTTAAAACTCTAAGATTGGCTGAAAAAGCCAGAGAGAAATTTGAAAAATATCCAACTTTTATATCGCACCCAATTTTGCACAACAGGAATTAAAACATTCGGAGATCGTTCAATGGCAGGACAACGGGTTTTGATCCCGTCAATCTAGGTTCGAATCCTAGTCTCCGAGCATTCAATAACAAAATTAAAACGAGGAAATCATGATAGGTACTTTACGTGTATTCACAGGGCGCTCTAATCCCAAATTAGGGAAAGATATTACAGATATTTTAAAATTAAAAACCGGAGAGGTAAATATCTCTAATTTTAGCGATGGTGAACTACGTGTAGGCTATAATGAAAGTATTCGCGGGACAGATTTGTTCATTATCCAATCAACCAATCCACCTGGTGACAACTTACTTGAGCTACTTTTCATGATTGATGCGGCAAAAAGAGCATCAGCCGGAAGAATAACTGCGGTTATTCCTTATTTCGGTTATGCCCGCCAGGATAGAAAAGATCAACCCAGGGTACCAATCTCTTCCAGAGTTTGTATGGATGCCATTGCTTCTGCCGGCACAGACCGCATTGTTGTGATGGACATTCACTCATCTCAAATCCAGGGTTTTGTGAAAATTCCTTTTGATCATCTCTACGCCAAACCTCTTTTTATTTCCATATTAAAAGAAAAAATTAAAGGACATCAAGGTGACTTCGGAGTAGTTGCGACAGATGTTGGTGGAATAAAATTTGCCAGATCTTATGCAACAAAACTAGGTTTGTCATTAACAATTATTGATAAAAGACGACCCAGGCCAAATGTAGCTGAAGTGGTAAATGTTATTGGAGACATTAATTTTAAGCATGCAATTATTATTGATGATATGATTGATACAGGTGGTTCTGTTTTACAGGCAGCCAAAGTTTTAAAAAATAGCGGATGTGAAACAGTAAGTATTGTGGCAACTCACGGAGTCTTTAGCGGACCTTGTTTTGATAGATTGGCAGATGACTCTATTGATGAAGTAATTGTTACTGATAGTATCCAACTGATTAAAGAAAATCATTTTGATAAATTAAAAATTGTCACAGCAGCACCTTTGTTTGCTGATGCAATAAAAAGAATACATGATGAAGAAACAATAAGTTTATTATTTGAAATTTAAGTATAAAGGAGACCATTAATGGCTGAGTATAAGTTAAATGCAAAAACAAGAACACAGTTTAAAAAAAGTGATACAAAAAAATTACGAAGAGACGGGTTTATTCCAGGTTCATATTATTTTCATAAACAATCACCAGTTCCTTTTACCGTTGATAAAAAAGAACTAAGATTGGCACTGGCAGCAGAAAGCAGACTTTATGATTTAAAAATTGAGAACAAAAGTCATAAGGCAATTATTAAAGAAGTTCAGCGTAATCCGGTTACAGATGAAATAATTCATATTGATTTTATGGGTGTAAATCTGAAAGAAGTCATCAACTACACAGTTCCAGTGGTTATTATTGGTACAGCAGATGGTGTTTTAAATCAGGGTGGTGTATTAGATCAACATCTTTATGAACTCGATGTTAGATGTAAAGTTGCAGATATTCCCTCAAAAGTTGATGTAGATGTAACAGAATTGAATGTTTCTGATGCTGTTTTTGTAAGAGACATTAAAATAGAAAATGTTGAAATTCTTACAGCAGACAATATTAATGTTGTTTCAGTTGTACTGCCTACCCAAATTGTTGAACCTGAAGAAGAGGTTGAAGGTGAAGAAGGATTAGAAGGCGAAGAGGGTGAAGAAGGCGCAGAAAAATCCCCTGAAAGTGAAGCATAAGAGATAACAAGGAATTATAATATTTTCTAAATATGGATAATAAAACAAAAATAATTATAGGTCTGGGTAATCCCGGGAAACAATATAAAGATACAAGACATAATTTTGGTTCTATGGTTATAGACAATTTGGTAGAGATTGGAAAGTCTGACTTTAGGGCAGGAAAAGGACCTTTTGTTTATACAAAACAAACAATAGAAAACCAGGAATTGATATTGTGTAAGCCTATATGTTTTATGAACAACAGTGGTGTTGCAGTAAAAATGGTATTAAATCAATTTGAATTGCTACCCGATTCTCTTCTCATTGTTTATGATGATATTGATCTAAACCTGGGTAAAATACGTTTGCGGAAAAAAGGATCTGCCGGTGGACATAATGGATTAAAATCTATTATTGAAAAAATCAATACAGATCTGTTTTCTCGCCTTAGATTAGGTATTGGCCCTCAGAAAAAAAATGAACCGTCTGAAGAGTTTGTTCTTTCCAATTTTAGAAAAGATGAAAAAAAACTTGCCGAGGAAATTATAGATTTATCAGGTCATGCAGTAAAAGAATTTGCTAAATATGGTATTACCTCAGCTATGAATAAATATAATCCTCATAATTTGTCATTAGAAAAAGAGGTTGTTGTATGAGCAAGAATATTCTATTCATTTATTTATCTGGTCTGGCAGGAGTGTTGGCATTAATATTCGCTTTTATCAAGGCAAAATGGATTTTCAGACAGGATTCCGGAACAGAAATTATGCAAACTATTGCCAAACACATCAGTGAAGGAGCAATGGCATTTCTGAAGAGAGAATATAAAGTTTTAATGTATTTTGTTGTGGCGATTTGCGTTTTACTTATTATTGGAAATCAGGGATGGGCCAGACTTGTAGCAGTATCCTTTGTCTTAGGAGCGATTAGTTCAGGTTTTGCAGGATATATTGGAATGAAAATATCAACAATTGCCAATGTCAGAACTACTCAGGCGGCCAGAACAAGTCTTATAAAGGGATTAAATGTCGCGTTTTCAAGTGGTTCGGTGATGGGGATGAGTGTTGTCGGATTAGCAATAATCGGCTTGGTTATTCTATTTTCAGTATATTTGAAAATGTTCGGTGCAGAGAACCTGAATGGCATCATTTTACCGGCGCTATCAGGCTTTAGCCTTGGAGCAAGTTCAGTGGCATTATTTGCGAGAGTTGGCGGAGGAATTTATACCAAAGCGGCAGATATTGGTGCTGATTTGGTAGGTAAAGTTGAATCAGGAATTCCTGAAGACGATCCAAGAAATCCTGCTACGATTGCCGATAATGTTGGTGATAATGTAGGTGATGTAGCCGGAATGGGAGCAGATTTGTTCGAAAGCTATATTGGAGCAATAATTGGAGCAATGGTTCTGGGAGCAACTATAAATCTTAACCTGGCGATTTTACCAATTGCATTAGCCGGAACCGGTATAATATGTTCTATTATCGGTACCTTTTTGGTAAAGACTAAAGAAGATGGCAATCCGCAACATGCTTTGAATAAGGGTACTTTTACAGCAGATATTTTAATGTTGTTGTTTATCTATCCTATTGCGTTATACTTTATTCCTGAACCAATAGTAATTGGCACTGTCTCCATCAGTGCTTTAGGTATATTTCTAACTACCGGAGCGGGGCTTCTTTGTGGATTTGCTATTGGACTTATTACAGAATATTACACATCAGATAATCGTGGGCCAACTAAATGGGTGGCTGAACAGTCCAAAACCGGGCATGCAACAAATATTATTGCTGGTCTTAGCCTTGGAATGACATCAACAATGTTTCCAATTCTTCTGATTGCAAGTACTATTATGATTTCCTTTAGCATTGCCGGTCTGTATGGGATTGCTATTGCAGCATTTGGGATGTTATCGACAACCGGTATCCAGTTAGCAATTGATGCTTATGGACCTGTAGCTGATAATGCCGGAGGAATTGCTGAAATGGCTATGCTAAATCGTAAAGTCCGTCAAAGAACTGATAAATTGGACACTGTAGGAAATACAACAGCTGCGATTGGAAAAGGCTTTGCCATAGGTTCGGCAGCTTTAACATCTCTGGCCTTATTTGCGGCTTTTCAAACTTCTGCCGGAATAAAATCCATTGATCTGACAGAACCTTTTGTAGTAGCTGGCTTGTTGATTGGTGGAATGCTACCTTTCCTCTTTAGTAGTATGACGATGAAGGCAGTGGGTGAAGCTGCTTCAGAAATGATTGTTGAAGTTCGAAGACAATTTCGTGAAATACCCGGATTAATGGCAGGAAAGGCTAAGGCAGAATATTCGAAATGTGTTGATATTTCAGCTTCTGCTGCTATCAGGAAAATGATATTACCGGGAACCATTGCCTTGATAATTCCTCCGATTTTGGGTTTTATAAATAAAGAAATGCTGGGTGGACTTTTAGCCGGAGTGACAGTATCTGGAGTATTATTGGCAATTTTTATGGCAAATGCCGGTGGAGCCTGGGATAATGCTAAAAAATATATAGAAGCCGGAAATTTAGGCGGCAAGGGGGATGATCCTCATAAAGCTGCAGTTACAGGTGATACTGTGGGTGATCCTTTTAAAGATACATCAGGCCCGGCTTTGAACATTTTAATAAAATTAATGGCGGTTGTATCTTTAGTTATTGCACCGCTTTTGAAATAATAAACAAAGGAAAGAATAAATTAAAATAAGGAGTATTAATAGTGAGATACTATGAAAACCTTTTCATAATCGATCCGAATTATGAAAACGAGCGCTTCTCTCATTTAGTTGACTCGGTCAAATCAGAAGCTAAAACCCTGGGTATTAACATTATCAATATTGACCAGTGGGGTAAAAAACGACTTGCTTATCAAATTGAAAAACATAAGTATGGATCTTATGTATTGTTACAATATGAAACAGAAAACGGTTCTGCTATTCAGGAACTTGAAAAATGGATGGAAATTACAAATGGCATTTTAGCATATCAAACAATTGTACTTGATGCCAAACCGGAAGTAAAGAAGGAAGACTAATTATCCTGAAAAGGATTCTGAAATTTTTCATAAAGAAAGGAATACTATGGCTATATTAAGTCGAAAAAAAATATGTAAGTTTTGTGAAAGCGAAAATGAAACTATCAATTATAAAAATTACAAAACTCTACGCCGCTTTATTACAGAACAGGGTAAAATAATTCCACGACGGATTACAGGGACATGTGCAAAACATCAGAGACAATTAACAAGGGCTATTAAACGCGCCAGAAACATTGCATTGTTACCCTACACCTATGATGTAACTCAAAACTAATTTTTATTTATCGGAGGTATTAAAGTGCGTATTATTTTACTTAAGGATTTTGAAAATCTGGGAAAGTCAGGAGAGCAAGTTGATGTTAAAGACGGCTATGCCCGTAACTACCTGTTTCCCCAAAATATTGCATTAAAAGCAAATAAGACAAACCTAAAAAGATTTGAAGAACAGAAACAATTATTAGAAACCAGGAAAAACAAAACACTTAAAAAATCAAATGAACTGGCTGAAAAATTAAAATCCCTGTCTCTTACAATTCCAGTAAAAGTTGGTGAAGAAGATAAGGTCTTTGGATCTGTTACTGCTCAGAATATTGCAGACCAACTGGTAGAAAAAGGTTATGAAATTGACAAACGTCAAATTTTATTAGAAGAACCAATTAAAGCGCTGGGTATTTTTGATATTCCTGTCAAATTACATCCAAAGATTGAAACTACTGTAAAACTCTGGGTTATTAAGTCTTAACACACTTATATTTTTTTATAAACAAGATGAAGTTTGGAAATAATTTCATCTTGTTTATATTTATTTTCTTTAAATCCCCATAAAGCAATCTGCAATAGGATTAAATTCTATTATTCTTAACTTATTATGTTTAGTGATGTTGTTGTTATAAATATCGTTTATCTTTTTATTCATCAGGACTTTGAACAATAAGCCATAATACTTTAGAAAATAACTTTCCTTCAATAATTCCAAAATTATTAATAAAATATCGATATTAACAATTCTGCTATGATCTTATTTATTATGCAAAAAATACCCACTATCAATAAAATAGAGAATCTGTTGAATTACTTCTTTTTTTCTCATTATTAAAAATAAATATATGTTCTGATCAAAGCAATAAGGCAATTATCATTTTTGTCATTATCACCAG
>JAOZSR010000121.1 GCA_029939575.1 Fidelibacterota bacterium | reverse complement strand
ATTTCCATTCACTACCGACCTCCCAAATCATTTCTCCTGCGTGTATCAATTTTTTATTTCATAAAGAGATTTTACCCACCATAAATCACATAGAGCCAAAATTGTTAATATAAGAATTAACACTAATAAAATCAGATTAAATAATTAGTAATTTAATATATTCTTAGGCCAGAAAATATTTCAAGAAAAATTATTTTTCAAAATTTGTTTTTTTATTTGACTGAAAAACTTTTTTGACTTATATTTCTTTGCTTTTTATGAATTGAGCAAAACAGGGCGCAATTGGGTATTAATTTTTTAATACAAATACGCATTATCATGGTGGGTGTAGCTCAGTTTGGTAGAGCGCCTGGTTGTGGCCCAGGTGGTCGCGGGTTCAAGTCCCGTCACTCACCCCTAAAATGGCGCCATCGTCTAGTGGTTAGGACCCAGGATTTTCATTCCTGTAACCGGAGTTCGATTCTCCGTGGCGCTACCACACAAAAAAAGGCTTAATCAAAAGATTAAGCCTTTTTTATTTACAATTCTTGTGAATTTTCAATCACTCCTATCAAAACTATCAAAAATTTATTCTTATAATAACTCAAAAAATTTCCACTATATATAGCATAATATAATAACAGATTAATAAAAAAATCGCTTTTAAAGCCCAAAAACAAAAAAAAGAGAATAGTATTAATTATTGTTATTTTAATTATAAACAATAAGATGACACACTGAATAATATATTTTTTCTCATCGACGAAAAAAAATCCTTTTCCGACGAAGAAATTCTTGACATTTATATTTCAGACTATTAACATTAAGACGTTAATAAAATAAACTTAGAAAAATACTTAAAGGAGGAATTATTATGGCTGAAAAAGTAGCACAATGTGGCGTTCAAAAAGAAAAGGGATATCTTTATTATTTGGACAAACAGGGTAATGTATCACGCTCAAAAATGGCTCGTGGAGGAGAAAAAGGCGGCGGTGCTGAAGTAGTTAATGAAACTGGTGTTAAAAGAGAAAAGGGATATCTTTATTTTATAGATAAAGAAGGCGATGTTTCTCGTGCAAAAATGGCTCGTGGACGCAAAAAATAAGCATATCACCTGATATTTTATCATTATAATTAAACTCCGTTTTTCAAATAGAACAACGGAGTTTTTTTGTTTTTTTTAAAAAAAATGACAATATTATGTAATGTATTATTAAATTGTTTTTTTAAAATCACAGACGAAGAAAAATTATGAAACCAATAAAATTCAATAAACACGATTTTTTGTATATTGCAATTTGCATTACTTTGCTAATAACTTCAGTTATTTACCTGCAAAACAATTTTTGGAAGGCCTCTCCGGAACATTCAATAGATTTTAAAATCAATAAAGATGAATCCAGGTCAATAGGTGAGGAATTTTGCAAAAATCTAAAGATTGACCTTTCTGAATATCATCATGGCGTTGCTTTTGATTATGACAATCAGGCAAAAGTGTTCCTGGAAAAAGAAATTGGTATCGAAGAATCACATGATTATCTCAATAAAGAATTTCATATTTTTCATTGGTCTAACCGCTGGTTTATTCCTCTTTCACGAGAAGAAATAAAGGTAAATATAACTCCTGAAGGAAAAATTTCACTCTTTGAACATATTATCCCAGAAGAAAAAAAACTACCTTGTCTTACTATAAATGAAGCCAGATCCTTAGCACGCTTATTTCTGCAAAACAATTTTGAAATTAATATCAGCAACTGGGAGTTTATAGAAGAAAAAACCGATGTAAAACCCAACCGTGTTGACTTTCATTTCACATATAAACAAAAAAATATTGAAATCTATAATGCAACCTACCGGTTTAAAATTGTCATACAGGGCAATGAAATAGGAAAATATACTGAGTATTTACACGTTCCCGAGCAATGGAAGAGAGATTATAACAAACTAAGGTCATTAAATACTACAACCTCAGTAACAGCAAATATATTTTATATTTTAATCCTGATTAGTGTTTTAATTGTTTTTTTAATTCATATTATGAAAAAAAACCTTAGTCTTAAAATCCCATTAATATTTGGCGGAATGACCTTTATCCTACTTTTTGTATCTACCTTGAACGAAATACCAATCAGGCAATACTATTTCGACACAAATCAATCAATGAGCAGCTTTTATATGGAAATTATTCTAAAAGGCGTCTTATCGGCCTTAATGACTGGTTTTCTGGTAACAATACTGACATTCGCCGGAGAGTCGATCTTCCGGAAACAAAATCCAGGGAAAATATCACTATCAGGTATTTTTTCAGCAAAAGGTATTCGCACTAAGAATTTTTTCTTTAGCATTATTATTGGAGCAACATTGGCCGTGTTTTTTATAGCATTTCAGACATTTTTCTACATAACGGCCAGAAAATTTGGTGCCTGGTCTCCGGCTGATATAAATTATTCACACATCTTAAATACAGCATTTCCATGGATTGTAATAATCCTTGCAGGTTTTGCACCGGCGGTTCTTGAGGAATTTACATTCCGCTTATTTGCCATTCCATTTTTCAGAAAAATAACAGGCTCAAAAGTTATCGCTATAATTTTTCCGGCCATAGTCTGGGGTTTTTTACATGCAAATTATCCCAATCAGCCATTCTGGATAAGAGGAGTTGAAGTTGGTTTCATAGGAATACTTATTGCCATGGTTTTTCTAAAATTCAACATCTTAACCGTATTGGTCTGGCATTATACAGTTGATGCTATTTATTCTTCTTTGGTTTTAATTAAATCAGGTTCCGGTTATCATGTAATCAGCGGAATAATGGCTGCTTCCATCATGGTATTGCCTCTTTTTTATAACCTTTATTATTATTGGAAGAATAAAGGTTTTGAATCTTCTGACAGCATTAAAATTATTGATGATTCAGAAAAATCTGAAGAAAAGCCACTTATAACGGAGCCTCTGTATAAAAAGAAAATAAAATATTCATCTTTATCAGGAAAAAGAATAAAAGTTGGAATTGGGATAATCACTCTTTCTGTTATAATATGTACTCTACCAATATCAAAAATCGGCGATTTTTATAAATATCCATATAAAAAATCTGAAATTATTAATACTGCCAAAAACTACCTGATTACTAAAGGTATTGATCCGGAAAACTACAAGTTAAGTGTGAAATTAAACAAAAATTATAAAAGCGATTGGGGAAAGTACATCCTGGAACATACCGATATTGATGAACTAAACTCAATTTTAGCAAGGTATTTAACAAAATCAGTTGTTTGGCAATGCCGTTTTTTCATTCCCACAGAAAAGGATGAATATTTATTAAATATCCACCCTATGGATAACTCTGTTGTATCGTTTTTTCATCTTATTGAAGATCAGGCAGACAGGCCAAGTATAGATAAAAAATTAGCCAAATTACGAGTAAAAAAATTCCTGGTTAAACAAAATATAGATCTTGAGAAATACCAATTAAAAGAAGATTTTTCAAAAATCCGTAAAAAACGCACTGACCATACCTTTGTCTATGAATCCAATGAACAATGCGATGCAAATATTGGAAATGCCAGACATAGGATAGAAATAATTGTTAAAGGTGATGAGATCGCAACTTATACAAATTATTATAAACTCCCCGAATCATGGCTAAGAAAAGAAGAACAAAAAACATTTTTTGATACAATTCGTTTGGTTTTAAAAATTATCAGCATGTTCAGTATGGGAATATATTTTATTATTTATCTGACCAGTAAATATAACTTTGATACTTTTATATGGAAAAAACCGGTTATTATCGGAAGTATTATAACCATACTTCTCTTTTTAAGTGATGTTTTAAACTTTAACAGCGCCCAGATTTATTATAACACCAGTTGGCAATTTAGCACTTGGATAATCCTGTTTTTCTCAGGATCTATAATACAATCCATGGCAACAGGTGCGGCTTTAACATTATTAATCCTGGGAGTTGTGAACCTTTTCCCTGATTCCCTAAATAATCTTCAAAAAGAAAATAGAAAGATTTTAGCACCCGATGCTCTTTTTGGTTCAGTCGTTTCTATTTTTGGTTATTGCGCTATTTTTCATTTCTTTAAGTGGTGGGCAACAAAATTTCCTTCAGCAATTCCGGTTCCTGATTTTTCCATTCCCCGCTTTATTGCACACCCGGCTCCAATTTTTCATGGAGTATTAGATATTATTTTTTATGGAATAATTGCATTATCAATGATGGGATTTGCAACATTTTTCTTCAATAAGATTTTGCAGGGAATACTAAAAAAAGTTGGAATTCTTATACTATTACTCTTTATATTTCTTCCTTCGGAAATAAGTACTCTACACGAATTTATCTATTTTTATATAGAATCTGCTTTTTTAATAATCTGGACGTTTGCTATCATATTCTACTTTTTAAGAAACAACACCCTGGCTTATCTCCTAACCAGTTTCGGTTTTGTATCAATCAACAGCATTATGATATATCTTCATTCGGGTTCTTTACCAGGGAGAATTTACAGTTATTACCTGATCACATTTTTAGTAATTATAGTCATTTGGATTATTACTGAATTGCGGGATAATGCACACAATTAAAATTGTTTGAAATATTGGAAAATAAATGTTGACCTTTATAACATAATGTCTAACTTTTGATAAGTAATATAATGAATAAATGATGAAAACAGACCCAAAAATTACATGCTACTTAGGTGATTCTCGCGAATTAAAGGATAAAATTCTTAACGGACCGGTAGAATTACGCGACCTGTTTTTATCATTATGTGAAAAAATTGCTAAACTTTCAAATATTGGTACTGCACTTTCTGCGGAACATAATCTGCCCAAATTATTGGAAATGATTCTGGAAGAGGCGCGTGGGTTTACTAACGCTGACGGTGGTACACTTTATCTAATGACACCAAGTAAAGATACCATGATATTCGAAATAGTGCAGACTGACTCATTAAATATCAGGATGGGGGGAACCTCAGGAAATCCAATTAACTGGTATCCGGTGAAATTACATTTAGAAAACAAACAACCAAATCACGCTATGGTTTCTGCATATGTAGCCCTGACAGGAGAAACTGTCAACATTGATGACGTTTACGATGTAAAGGGCTTTGACTTCACCGGAACAAAAGCCTTTGATAAAAAAACCGGTTATAGATCAAAATCTATGCTGGTAGTACCAATGAAAAATTATGAAGATGAAATTATTGGAGTTCTGCAATTAATTAACGCCCAACACATTACAACCAAGGAATCAATAGCCTTCTCGCAAGCAAACCAGAACCTGATAATTTCCCTGGCTTCCCAGGCAGCGATTGCAATTACCAATACCAGGCTAATTCGAAACCTGGAAGAATTGTTTCAATCTTTTATCAAATCAATCGCATCGGCAATTGATGAAAAATCCGAATATACAGGCGGCCATATTGAACGTGTTGCCGAACTCACTACCACGGTTGCACAAAAGCTAAACGACGCCAAAACAGGACAATATGCTTCTTTTTCTATCACGGATAATGAAATGGAAGAGTTACGCACTGCAGCGTGGATGCATGATATAGGAAAAATTACAACACCTGAATATGTTGTAGATAAAGGCACAAAACTGGAAACAATTTACGATAGAATTACAGAAGTTGAAACCCGGATCGAAATTTTAAAAAGGGATGCCAAAATCCACTATCTTGAAGAATTGTTACAATTAAAAGAGTATGAAAATCCAGAAAAACAAGAAATTCTAAAAAATAATTATACAGCCAGGTTATCCGAGTTAGATGAACATCTTGCTTTCATAAAAATTGCCAATGTCGGTGGTGAATTTATGGCCCCTGACAAAAAAGAAAGAGTAAAGCAAATTGGCAAGGAAATCCTGTTGATTGCCAATAAATCAACAACTCTGCTTACTGAAAATGAAATCTATAATCTATGTATCCCTAAAGGCACATTAACCAATGAGGAACGACAGGTTATTAATAACCATGTTTCTGTTACAATAAAAATGTTGGAGCAACTACCATATCCAAATAAATTGAAAAGAGTACCGGAATTTGCCGGTGGACATCATGAAAAACTCGACGGATCAGGATACCCAAAAGGTCTTACTGAAGAGCAATTATCTCCCCAGACAAAAATCATGGCTCTGGCTGATATTTTTGAAGCCTTAACTGCCAAGGACCGTCCATATAAAAAAGGCAAAACTCTATCCCAGGCTATGCGGATTATGGGATTTATGGCCAAAGACAGGCATATTGATCCCAATCTTTTTAAATTCTTTGTTAAAGAAAAAATCTATCTTGATTATGCAAATCAATTCATGGATCCGGCTCAAATTGATACAGTTAACGAAGAAGATTTCTTAAAATAAATCCTGGATAAAAACTTTACCCCCAAAAGCAAAGTCAAACCCAACAGACAAAATACAAAGTTTATTCCTATTTGTATTTTCATATTTGTAAATTATATTCTTCTTGATAGAAAAATTAAGGAAACATATCATTTAAATGAAAATAATTCAACTAATCCCCGGTGCCGGCAACACATTCTATTGTGAAAATTGTCTTCGTGATAATGGTCTGGCAATCAATTTAAGAAAATTCGGACATGAAGTTATCATCACCCCACTATATCTCCCAATATTGACAGACGAGGCTCTGGCAAAAACCTCCTCTCCTGTATTTTTTGGTGGAATAAATGTCTATTTGCAACAAAAACTTTCTTTTTTCAGAAAAACACCACGATGGATAGATAAATTTTTTGACTTAAATATTTTCCTCAAAATAGCTGCAAATATGGCTGGCATGACCAGGTCAGAGGATCTTGCCGAAACCACATTATCCATGCTTAAAGGTGAAGATGGCCATCAAAAAAAAGAATATGAACGATTGGAAGAATGGCTGATAAGCCAGGAGAACACAGATGCCATCCATATATCCAATGCTCTCTTGTCCGGGCTGGCACCAGGAATTAAAAAGAACATGGATGTTAAAATTATTTGCACTCTGCAAGATGAAGATATTTTTGTCAATCCACTTCCAGAACATTATAGGAAAAAAATCTGGGCTCAAATTTTCAAAAACAGTGAACATATTGATGCTTTTATTGCTGTTAGCGATTATGAAAAAAAGAATATGTGCCAATTAATTGGAATTCCGGAAAATAAAATTTTTACAATTTATAATGCTATTAACCTGGAAGGAATCGAACCGGCTAAAATTTATCCGAAAGAGCCGGTAATCGGTTTTCTTGAAAGACAATGTTACCCAAAAGGATTGCATGTTCTTGTTGAAGCGTTCATAAAATTAAAAAAACGAAATACTGTCCCAAATGTCAAATTAAGAATTGCCGGTGGAATGACAGCAGACGATAAGAAATATATACATAATTTGCAGGATTTAATAAACAAAAACGGCCTTTCTGAAGATGTAGAAATACTCCCCAATTTGTCCAGAGAGAAAAAAATTAAATTCCTGCAAGGTCTTTCGGTTATGTCAGTCCCGACAGTACATAAAGAAGCATTTGGAATCTATGTTCTGGAATCTCTGGCAGCCGGGGTTCCTGTTGTTCAACCGGCCCACGGTTCATTTCCTGAAATATTAAGCAAAATCGGTGGTGGAATTTTATTTGAACCGGGAAATACTGAAGAATTAGTTAAAGGCCTGGAAGAATTATTAAATAACAAAAAAAAGGCGATTAGACTTGGCCAGGAAGGGCGTAAAGCTGTTCATAAAGAATTTGGTATTAAAAGAATGGTTAAAGAGTTTGAGATAATATTAAAAAAAATCACCAAATCATCATTAGTTGGATTATAAAACCTTTTCTATTTACACAAATAATACGAGGTAGTATTCATGGTAACTCTGGCAAAAACTAAATTGAAAGAATGTTTATGTTAAAACTAAAAAATATTAGTAAACAATATAGATCACCAGACGGAACAAAAACATCCAAAATACTTACTGAAATAAATCTCGAAGTAAAGCAGGGAGAATCAATAGCAATTGTAGGCCCATCAGGATCAGGTAAAAGTACACTGCTGAATATAATTGGTACCCTGGATACTCCGACAAATGGTCAGATATTTCTGGATAAAAGTGACCTGTCAAAGTTGAATAATAAAATGCTGGCTGAAATAAGAAACCGGAAAATTGGTTTCATCTTCCAGATGCACCACCTTCTTCCACAATTAAATGTTTTGGAAAATGTATTAATCCCCACTTTGGCAAACACCAAAAATTCCAATCCGGTTGAATCAGAAAAAAAAGCAAAAAAACTTCTGAACCGTGTCGGACTCACAAACCGAATTTCTTACAGACCCGGGCAATTGTCCGGAGGTGAATGTCAGCGGGTTGCTGTAGTAAGAGCACTGATAAATAGTCCAAAACTTCTGCTTGCCGACGAGCCAACCGGTTCACTTGACAGCAAAAGTGCTGATAATCTCAGCACCTTACTCTTAGAATTAAACAAGGAAGAAAATGTTGCTTTAATTGTAGTAACTCACTCTCTGAAACTTGCAAATCAAATGGGTAAAGTATATGAATTAGTTATCAGTAAACTTGGTGGATGCGAGTTGCGATGAAAAAGATGAATGATCAATATCCAACACGGAAT
>JAOZSR010000120.1 GCA_029939575.1 Fidelibacterota bacterium | reverse complement strand
TTTCACCATGTTTTTATTTAATACTTTTGGTAATTTATGTTTTTTTATAGGGCTATCCAAATCATAATATTGTTTTTATCCACTATGTACTTTTTTATAATAAATTTTATTCCATTAATTTTTTATAATAAGAGGAATTACCGGTATCCAGAATTTCTTTGATTATTTTTTCTGTAACACTACCAACACCTTTTATTGAACGTAATTTTTGTCTTGTTTCAGTTAAAGGTTGATCTAATTTTGATATTGACCAGGCAGCATATCCGTAAGGTGATATTTGTCCTTTTAGTTTTAGTAAATAATCGATATGCTCCAAAATCAACATTACTTTATCATTTTCATCTAAAATATTCTGGAAAAGATGCAGGGGCATCCTTTTTGGCATTTGGAATTTATTTGTCAGAGAATCAAAGCGCTGGTTAATTGTTGAATAGTATTCATGAGTGACATTTCCCCATTTATCTCCTTTATAAATGTTGTGATATTTAGAAATTAGATTGGGAAAATGTTTTTTCAGTTGTGAATAAAAATAATCTTGCTGGCGACCGATTTTTAAGGTCATGCCACTGAATATTATGTAATCAACACCTGCGTCTTTGGCTTTTCTGATGGAATTTTCAATCATTTCCGGACTATCGGTCAGAAAGGGAATAACCGGCATCAGAAACATACCACAGGATATGCCATTTCTTTTAAAAAGGTTGATAGTATTCAGCCTTTTTTCCGGAGATGGTACGTTTGGCTCAAAAATCTGACTGATTTTTTCATCTACTGAGGAAAAACTGAAATTAACTATTGCCCGACTTTTTTCATTAATTCTTTTAATAACATCCAGATCTCTTTCAATCAGAGTAGATTTGGTTAATAGTTGAACAGGATATCCAAACTTTTCAATTAAATGTAAAACATTTCTTGTAAGTTGATATTTTTCTTCAGTTTTCTGGTATCCGTCACAAGCACCTCCACCCACCATCATGAAGCATTTTTTGAAAGGTTTGCGTTTCCTTTTTGGGTCAAGTTCTCTTTGTAATATTTCGATAGCATTTATTTTAATTTCGATATCTTTGCCAAATTCACCTTGTATCTGGTATTTTTCAGTACGGCCATCACAGTATACACAATTATGCAAACATCCCCGGTATAGGTTCATGGCATAACATGAAATAAACCACGAATCAATTTTTTTATGTTTTCGCAAGATTGATTTTGCTTTGATTTCTTTAATATTCATTTTTGGTTTTTGGCTCCTGGTAAAAATTCAGAAATAAATTCTTACAGGTAATCTAAAGAAATTTTTAAATATAGAAATATTGATAAGGCAAGGTAACTCCGTAAACGACAATTCGAATTGTCGTTTACTAAACTTAGTAGAAATATAATAATAAATCATCTTAATCATTGCTGAAATTGGTCAACTCGTCAGTTGTTTCGAACGGAAATTCCGGATATTCAAAAACAGGCATGCGGGATTCGGTAACTCCCATGGAATAACCAAATATTCCTTTATAATCCTGAATATCTTCATCCATTTCAAGTTGCATCTGTTTGAGATATTCACTAATTGATTTTGATTCGATGATAAAGATTCGTCGCATGTTTTCAATTATAGGGCTGTGTCGCCTGGTATTATCGTGAAAAAATTTTAATATTCGTCGGCCATCTTCAGTGATTCCAATAGTTCTGAAGGATAAACTTTTACCAACAGCCGGCAGGTTCAACACATTTTTGTCAGTAGCCAAAAAGGGATTACCGGTTTCATCGCGGATTTCATCGATTATTGTTTTGTGATTTGCCGGATTGGAAGGGATTTTATTTAAAATTTTATGAAATTTATCCGGTATTAGTCCAATTATTTTCTCTTCAAGCTGCTCCTGAACAGCTCTGGCGTTAGTAGCAAAATTATGATAGTTCTCCTTATATCCTTTTACTGTAAATGTGTAATAGGTTAATACACCAAAATCATTAAGTATTTTACGGAGTTTTGCAGTATGTCCCCTGCGTGATGCACCGGTTGTAAAAACAAGTTGGTTGGTAACAAGCCATCCGGCATTTAATAAGCGATTAACTGCGTTTTTAGCCTCAGGGGTTAATTCTAAAGGTGATTGGAAATGGGTTTGAACTACAAATTGCTTTATCCCGATTTTTGCTGCTTTTTCTTTAAACTCTTTCAATATAGAAATTAGGTTGTCAGTGATTTTTTGGGGTAAATATACCGGTAATCTTGTTCCAAATCTTATCCTGCTTATTTCAGCGTATTTTTCTCCATTTTTCCGTGTAAAATTTGTTTTCCTTTTGGATTTTGCCATTTTGTACACAGCATTAAGAATTTGTTTAAGGCTTTCTTCAGAGCTCATAAAAGCATCACCACCGGTAATCAGAATATCTCTTAGTTGAGAATCATTTTCAAAATAATCCATCAACTCTTTTAATTCCTTTTTCCAGGATTTGGCTGGTTTGAGTTTGTCCATATCAAAATTTAAATTACCTCGTTGAAAATCATACATTCGCTGACAGGAAGCGCATAATCCGCCACATGCACGTCCCATAGTTCCGGGAATCATAATAGCCACGTCAGGATATCTTCGATGAATATTATGGGTTGAAGGAATAATCCAGCCGGCACCATTTGGTTTTCCGGATTCGACAATATCCTCTTTTTCCCAGCCAACAATGTGACCAAACTCATCGACAAGTTCCTGACTATATAAAATATAATCCCTGATTGCCTGATCAATTCCCTTTTTTTCCTTTATCAATAATAATGACAGATAGTAAGGATTAACAAAGACAGGTATGGATTTTTCTCTGGCCTTGTATAAAATATCCATTACTGCTTTGCTTAGTGAATTGTCAAGCATTCTGTTTAATAATTCCGGTGTTCGAACAGCAAATTTTAAATGAAACCGAAAATCTTCCCACCATTCCAAGGCAAGATTAAACTTAGCATCGTCAGACATACCAGGTTCAAAGCTAAATCGACTACTGATTATTTCTTCTTTATCAATTTGTTCAATTATGATCCTGAGAATTCTATCACGATTTGATTTTCTTATTTCTATAATATTTTGATCAATTCCGGTGGGGATTTTTTCCATCCATCCCAAGACTTTTTTTCTGGACACAGTTGGTTGTTTGTTTGAGCCGGAAAGTTGACGAAAAAGTTCCAGCATATCAATATAAAACGCCTCGTTAATTATACCGGTTCGATTATAATATTCCTTCCATATCAGGGTAAAAGGATCATTTTTGATTTTTGCCCCTCTTTTATTTTGATCAATAAATTCACGGCCGGAATTTTTTAGATAATCGTGTATTCTGATAAGTGCAAAATCCTGCCAGTTCAGATGTTCAAAATCGTTTCTTGTAAAATCCAGGCTTTTTACAAATTTGTTGACTAAATGATTTGCTGAAATATCATCATCTATTTGGTTTTTCAAATTAATAATGAATTTTTCACTACTTTTTGATTTTCTTAAAATCTTTTTTAACCAGCGGTTTTCTTTTAATAATGTATGAAGTAAAATATGCATTTTTTTCTCTTTGTTATAAAAACTTTTCAAATAATTATAGGGAATTTAAATGTTTTACAAATATTTTTAGCCTGATAATTTACTTTATTTTCTAAATTTTCCAAAAATTACTTGTTAGGAGTTTTTTAAGATTTTTCATGAATTTATCAAAATAAATATGATAATATGTTAAATGTTTGGTTTTTTACAAGTTGAAATTTGTGAAAATAACAAATTAATTTAATAAGCATTATTTCTTTACAGCACCCCCTTAATAAAGGTAAAATATTTAAAATTTTAAAAGAACTGGATTTTTTCAATATATAAATTTATCTTTTTAACTTAAATAATTGTGCTGGAGGAAAAATGAAAATAAAAGTTGGAATTCTGGGTGCAACCGGAAGTGTAGGACAAAAGTTTATTCAATTGTTAAAAGATCATCCCTGGTTTGAAATCAGTGAATTGGCAGCGTCAGAAAAATCAGCCGGAAAAAAATACAAAGAAGCGGTTAATTGGTTTATGACAGATCCGATTCCGGGAAATATTCAGGATTTTAAAGTAAAACTTTGCAAACCAGGTTTGGATTGCAAAATTGTTTTTTCCGGGCTGGATGCCAGTGTTGCCGGGGAGATCGAAGAGGATTTTGCTAAAGCCGGTTATGTTGTTATTTCAAATTCCCGTAATCATCGGTTTGATCCGGACGTTCCATTATTAATACCTGAAATCAACTCTGAGCATCTGAAATTGCTTGATACTCAGAATTATAGTAAAGATGGTTGTATAATTACAAACCCAAATTGTTCCACAATTGGTTTGTCATTGGCTTTGAAGCCATTATTAGATCAATTTGGAATAGAAGCTTTGCATGTTGTGACCTTGCAAGCGCTTTCCGGAGGTGGTTACCCGGGAGTTTCATCTCTTGATGCGATTGATAATATAGTGCCATTTATTTCTGGTGAAGAAGAAAAAATGGAGAGCGAACCACTTAAAATACTTGGAAGTTACGAAAATGGACAGATCAAAGAAGCAAATTTTAAAATTAGCGCTCAATGTAATCGGGTTGGAGTAATTGATGGACATACCGAAGCAGTAGCAATTAAATTATTAAAACCTGCTTATGAAGAGCAAATAATTAAGCTGTGGAAAAATTTCCAGGGTGAGCCGCAAAAAATGAATCTTCCGACAGCACCGGTAAATCCTATTCATTATTTTGAAGAATCTGCATATCCTCAGCCAAGATTACATAAAAATATTGATAAAGGAATGGCTGTTAGTATCGGACGCTTAGACAAGTGTCCGGTTTTGGATTTTAAATTTACTTTATTATCTCATAATACAGTCAGGGGTGCAGCCGGAGCAGCCATTTTAAATGCCGAATTAATGCTAAAAAAAGGATTGATCAAGTAAAAAAATGTCTAAGATTGTTGTCAAAATAGGTGGGTCAAATTTAAAGGATATTGACAGTGTAAATAAAGTTATCAGGACTATAAAGCAATACAACCAACCTTTAATTATCGTAGTTTCTGCCTTTTATGGAATTACCGGCCAATTGATTGATATGCTACATAATGTTCAGACTGATCGTGACAGGATAGACTGGCTGACTAATTTTTTATCAGAAATGAAAATGAAAATTATTAATGATTATATTGATGATGAAGTTCTGCGGGAAAAAACTTTTATAGTTATTAAAGATCGATTACAAAAACTTGAATATTATTTGCTTGGTGTTCATTATATTGGTGAAACTCCAAAATTTATTGAAGATGTTGTTTTAAGTTATGGAGAAAGACTGAGTTCCTATATTCTAAGTTCTATTCTTCAATATCATAATATTGATTGCGAAGAAATTCTTCCTGAGCAATTGGGTTTATATACAGATGGTGAATATGGCAATGCAACAGTAAATTTTGAAAAATCTGAAAAAATTGTAAAAGTGAATCTTGCTCCTGATAAAACATTTATAGTTCCCGGGTTTTATGGAATTTCCATGGAAAAGAAAGTTACATTACTTGGAAGAGGAGGAAGTGATTATTCTGCCGCAGCTATTGCCAGATGTATTGATGCAGAATTTCTTGATATTTGGAAAGATGTGGATGGATTTTTATCAGCTGACCCAAAAATAATTGATAATCCTGAAAAGATTGAAACTCTGACATATACCGAAGCAGCAGAGTTGGCCTATTTTGGAGCTAAGATATTACATCCAAGGACAATTGAACCTTTGATGGATAGAGGAATTCCGATTAGAATTTTTAATATTGAAAAATCCGATGATATTAATAAACCCAGGTCTGTTATTAATAAACTGGGAGAAATGAACGAACAAATTATTAAAAGTGTTACATATAGTAATGATTTTTCCATATTAAAGCTTATTGGTCCAGGAGTAGGTATAAAACCCGGAATTTTGGCAAAAGTTACTTCCGAACTTGGGAATAGAAATATTAATATTAAGTCCGTAATTACCGCCCAGACATCGATTAATTTTTTGATAGCAATCGATGATCTGGAAAAAGCTTATCAACTTGTCAGGGAATTGGAACCGGAAGCAGTAAATAATATTATTGCAGATAATTCTGTATCACTGATAGCTATTGTTGGAGAAGGAATATTGGAGAACCACGGGATTGCGGCCAGGACTTTCGGGGCAATGTCAAAGGGAGAAATTAATGTCAAGATTATTTCACTTGGAGCTTCACCTGTAGCAGCATATTTCATTGTAGATAGGGTGGATACAGAAAAGGCAATAAACCTGGTGCATAGTGAATTTTTCCCCAAAAATTAAAAAAACAGGAGTACTATGATAAAAAAAACAGTCAAAGAAATAAACGATAAAATTCAAAAAGGCAGAGCTGTTATTTTAACTGCCGAAGAAGTTTCTGAATTATCTAAATCAAATACTCCTTCGGAAATTATTAAAAAAGTTGATGTGGTTACAACTGCGACATTTGGGCCAATGTGCTCATCAGGTGCCTTTATAAATTTCGGACATAGTGATCCACCCATTAGGATGCAAAATGTTACTTTAAATAATGTTGAAGCCTATGCCGGACTGGCTGCTGTTGATTCATATATTGGTGCGACTCAGGTATCTGCATCCAATCCAAAATATGGTGGTGCTCATGTGATTGAAGATTTGATAAATGGAAAGGATATTGCTCTCAAAGCAACCAGTCCCGGGACAGACTGCTATCCCAGAAAAGAGATCAAAACTACTATAAATAAAAATAATGTTAATGAGATTTTTCTCTTTAATCCCAGGAATAGTTATCAAAATTATCCGGTTGCTACAAATAGCGCTGATAAATTAATAAATACTTATATGGGTAATTTATTACCTCATTTTGGAAATGCTACCTATTCGACTTCCGGCGAATTAAGTCCTCTGTTAAATGATCCTGATATGAAAACAATCGGAATTGGAACAAGAATTTTTCTTGGTGGGACAGAAGGATATGTTTCCTGGTATGGTACGCAATTCCATACTTCTAAACCAAAGAATAAGGCCGGAATACCTTTGAGTAATGGTGCAACTTTGGCGGTTATTGGAAATCTCAAAGAGATGTCCGGCGAATATATTAAAGCTGCTTATTTTGAAAATTATGGTGTTTCAATTTTTATTGGTATTGGAATTCCTATACCAATAATTAGTGAAGAAATCGCCAGGGCAGTTTCAATCAGAAATGAAAATATTGAAACAACGATCTGTGATTATAGTATTCCTGATCATCCACAAATCGGGATTACTAATTACAGGGAATTACAGTCAGGAAAAATTATCATAAAGGGCAGGGAAGTTAGAACCGCTTCGATGTCCAGTCTTTTTAAGGCACGTCAAATTGCTGATGAACTGAAAAGACGGTTAAAGGAGAACAAATTTTTACTTACTGAACCAGTTCAGATGTTTCCACAAAATACATCTCTCAATAGCCTTGATATAAGAGGTGAAAAATGAAAAAAAGATATATTCTGACTTTCCCGCCTGATGCAACAAACAAGGCAATTATCTGGGAATTAATCAAAAAATATGATATAAAAATTAATATTATAAAGGCTAATATTAATTCCGGAGAAGAAGGAAGTCTGTTGCTTGAGATGGAAGCCTCAAAAAAAAATCTGGTTGAAGGATTGGATTATATTTCAGAGAGTGGAATTTCATGTTTACCTGTTGATAAAAGTGTAAAACTTGATATTGAAAAATGTATTCACTGTGGTAGTTGTACAGCTGTTTGCTTTGCCCTTGCTTTGACAATAAATAAAGATGATGCCAGGCTAAATTTTGATACTGAAAAATGTATTGTCTGTGAACTCTGCACAACAGCCTGTCCATTGGATTTGTTTACTATTCATTTTGGAGATTGATTTTTGTATGAACCACGATTATACCGACAAAAAATGGGAGAGAGGTTCAGCACTTTTGAAGTCATGCATTTGGAAACAGATTTGTGGATTGGGATAACTCCGGGATATTATTCCGATAAACTTAAAAATTTTGCACTTAATCAAATAATCTGTTTACGAGATGAGTTTGATCTCTATATTAAAAAAAATCCAGAGTTTTTGACCTCACTCATACCCTTGGAGTTTGACAAATATGGACCTGGTTTTATAAAAAAAATGATGTCTGCTGCAAAGAAAACAGAAATAGGACCTATGTCAGGTGTGGCAGGTGTTTTTGCAGAATATGTTGGTACAAAACTTAAAAAAACATTCAATATTCCGGAAATTATGGTTGAAAATGGTGGTGATCTTTATCTTGATTTTAACCAGGATATTACACTTTCAATATTTGCCGGCAATTCTCCTCTATCACAAAAAACTGGAATCCGGATTCCAAAAGAATTTTCTCCTCTGGGAGTATGTACATCCTCGGGAACAGTCGGACATTCAAAGAGTTTTGGCAAGGCAGATGCTGTAATGATAGCCTGCAAAGAAATTGCTTTGGCAGATTCTTTTGCAACTGCTTTTTGTAACAAAATTCAATCTGAAAATGATATACAGCCAATCCTGAAAGAAACTGAAATGTATGATGAAATTCTTTCATGTATAATTGTTGTAAATGAGAAGATTGGAGTTCGGGGTGACTTTGAAATGATTATTTTTCC
>JAOZSR010000048.1 GCA_029939575.1 Fidelibacterota bacterium | reverse complement strand
ATTTTTTTAGAACTTCCCGGGACAGTTATCTCTTTTGAATCTCCTTTTTTGAATAATGCCAAATCTTTTTCATCTTCCAGATTAAAAGCACTTACTGCTAATCTTCTGTAGACTTCACCAGTATAATTTTTATAATTAGAATTAATTTCTTCAATCATTGTTGGAAAGAAGAGTGAGGCTGCACCAGAAACACCACCACCAATTACTGCAATTCCATCTATCAGGGTAAGTACATTTCCAATGGCGTCACCAAGAACTTCTCCCATACGTTTGTATGCATTGAGAGCTGCTTCTTTGTTACCGTCAAGTTTGCCCGTTGCGATATCAAAAATGTCTTTTGGAGTAGGAGCATCTTCGAATGCTATACCTATTTGATTTGCATATTCACGTTGTACAGCACGAATACTGACACCTTCTTCTACGTTCATTTCAGGATTTAGTTTATTACGCAGCAACCATACTTCGCCAGCACCTGAATTATCACCAATGAATAAATCTCCATTGCGAACAATTCCAGCACCGAAACCAGTTCCCAGGGTGAATCCAACAAGATTTTTATATCTTTTGGGGCTTCCGGCTTCTTCCAGTAATTGATTGATATATGGAAGATATCCGGCCAAAGCTTCACCATAAGCATACAGATCGCCATCATTATTGATAAATACCGGTAGATTGAATTTTTCTTCCAGCATCGGTCCTAATGCTATGCCGCCACGGAAAGAGGGTAAATTTCCCAAATCACCAATAATACCATTTGGATAATCTGCTGGTCCGGGGAAAGCGAAACTAATTGCTACAGGTTTTTTCGGTAAAGAAGCCTGAACTTTTTCAAATCCAAGTATAAGGGTTTCCAGACACTTATCTAAGTTATTTGCATTGGAGGGTAAGGAAATTGGATCAATTATTTCTTTTCCGCCCTGAATAGCAGAAAAGACAAAATTGGTACCTCCGGCATCCAATGTCATTACAGTTCTTTTGTCATTATTATAGTCCATTAATTTCTCCATCTAAATGAACCTTCCGAAGGTTATCTCCAATAGAAAAAGACACATTTTCAGGTTATTATAATTACCATTCTGAAAACCTGCGGAAGGTTAGTTTATTCTTTATGCAGTTTTTTTCCCTTTAAGTGATAACATCAGCAGGTAACCAAAACTAATTGCCGGAACGATATATGCAAAGGAAGTCATTCCAGTATCGATCAATTTACCCATTACCAATGGAACAATTGCTCCACCACTAATTGCCATACACATAAGCCCTGAAAGTTCACTTGCACGTTCAGGTTTTTCTTCAATAGTAATTGAAAATAACATAGGCCAGATATTAGCAAAACCAAGTCCGCCAAACACTACTCCTACCAACGTCAAATATTTAAATCCGGTAAGCATAAATACAACACCTAAGAGTCCCATTCCGGCAGAAATTCTAAAAAATGTACGAGCATTGATTTTAATGCTTCCTGCCACAAGTCGTCCAAAAGTTACTGTTCCAAAAAACAGAGTCGGTCCTAATAATGCCGCTTTGTCTGAAGCAAACCCGAAACCTTCTAATGTTGGTTTAATAAAACGAGCCATACATACTTCTGCACCAACATATAAAAAGATACCAACTACTGCTAAAGCAAATACAGGTTCTTTTAATAAGGCTAATGAAGAACCAAGACTTGGTGGAACTTCAGCTTTGGTTTCGTCGATTTTTAACATAGCAACAAAGATAAATGCCAAGGTCATAAATACAAAGAATACAGGGAAAACACCTCGCCATCCCATAGCTGCAAAAACAGGTAGAATCAGAACTAATCCCACTAAGTATGAGGATGCAGATGAACCAACACCTTTGATTCCCTGTGCCAGAGCAAGATTTTTGCTATAATTGCCTTCAGAACTTACATCGTTCATGATCGGATTTCCGGCGACCTGTAAAAATGTTGTACCAACCCCTAATAAAAATATACAAAATAACAAAACAGTATATCCAGGAACAATAAAAGTTGGAACTGCCATAGCTATTATATTAAGCCCCAAACCTAATAATAGAAGATTCTTTTTACCTATACGTGCTGCAAGTAAACCACCGGGGACGCTGAACACAGCAAAAGCAATAAATACAAAAAATGTAAGCAATGTCGCTATTACTGTACTCAATTCGTAATTTTCCTGTACAGCACTAGCCATAGGTCCCATTGCATCGGCAATACCCATAACTAAAAAAGCCAAAAATATTGGCATTGTTTTTAATTTCATCTTAATGTATCCTTTCGTCTTAAAATTAAATTTATCATTTTATTAAAATTAATTTATTCAATAATTAAAATTTCTATAAAATATAATTGTATAGTATCAATATAACAACTTCTAAATTGTATAGCAACTTATTAGTTTTCTGATAAATTCCAAATACTAATCTTATTTATTCTATGGAATATTTGAAAAGTATTTTATAAATACGACGAAATATTTTCAGATTGAAGGAGGACGATTCTTACTATATCCCTATTATAATGAATCGTTGTTAAAGTTGTGATAATTTATATAACAATGATAATTATATTTCATATTTACTAATTTTCGAAATATGATCCGCCCTCTCCATCAGGAAAAACCAATTTGGGCTCAACCCTGTAAGTAGAAGTTTTGATATCAGGATTATTTATTCTCTTTATCAATAGTTCTGCAGCCTTTGCGCCAACTTTATCATTAAATTGTTCAACTGAAGGGAAATTTTGAAATTCGTAACAATTATTATATCCAAATATTTTGAAGTTAGGGGATAATATTTTATTTTTTTCTTTAAGTTGTTTTTTAAGGGCAATAACCTCTAAGTCATCAAAAAAACACAATCCAATATTTTTAGATTCATCATTAATTTCATCATATCTTTCAATAAAATCATCACGTTTCAATATTAATCCCGTATCATTTATAAAAAGAGAGTGCATTGCATCTTTGAAGCCTTTATTTTTTTCATACTGAGAAGTAGCAGTATCATCTTCATGAGTAATAAAAATAATTGTATCACAAGCTTCTTTATATTTTAAGTATGAGACTATTCTTATCATTATATCTTTATTATTTATAACAACATAATCAGTATCAAGTTCAGGAATAAAACGGTCAACTAATACAAAAGGATATTTTTTTTCTTTAAGCCGTTCAATATGAGAAAAATCATCTTTATAATGATCTTCTAAAAATAAAACCAATCCATCAACATGTTGCTCAACCAGTCTTTCAATTGTCAACTTTTCTTTTTCATGGCTCATATTTGAAATAGATACTAAGAGATGTATTCCTTCTTTTTCAAATACTCTCCTTAAACCATTTAAAATATCCAGAAAAATTTTACCCTTAGACATAGTTTTGGGAATGATAAATGCGACTTGTTTTGATTCTATAAGATTGTTTTTAATTTTATCAACAAAAATCCCCTTCCCTTGTGTTTTGGAAATGAATCCACTTTTTTCCATTTCAAGAAGAGTTCTGTTTACAGTAGCATAACTATAACCTGTATCATGGATTATATCTCGGATTTTCGGGAGCTTTGCTCCTTTTTCTAATTTATTTTCTTCAATATACTTTAATAATTCTTCGGTAAGTGCTTCATATTTTTTCATTTATGTCCAATCTGGTTTCAATATTCTACATCATTGATAATATACAATGTTTGCAAATTAAAATAAAACAAAAATTGTCTATGTTTTTATTTTATTTTACATTTATAGGTTTTTTAATCATTTTACTCAAATTTTGATAAAAAAAACCCGGCAAAAAGACCGGGTTTTTTCAAGAAGAAGGAAGAAGATCTGTTAATTAAAATCTAAAAAAGTAAAGAAAAAGAAAATCTCTGTACATTATCCAATAATCCGAAATCACTATAAGCATAATCAAACCTTAATAGTTTATACACAACTCCACCTCCAAATGATAAACCTTCTTGTGAATCTTCCAGACCAAAGGACTTATATCCGGCACGTAAAAAGATTGCCTGGCGAAATGCATATTCCATTCCAAAATTTAAACTTTCTTCGTTATTATTAGGGTGCAAAGCATCCAATGATACTGTAATAGTACCCAGCCCCATCATATTGATTGCCCGTGCAAGTCCAAAACGAAAAAGTAGTGGCAGGTCCCAGGTATTGGTTCTTAAATATCCAAGAATTTTATCATTGTTACCGGAATGGAGAGGATCTATATCATGACGAATGATAGAATTGGCACCATCATACCTCACTTCACTTCCAAAATTTGAAATACTCATCCCAATAGTCAGTCCAAACAAAGGAGATTTGAATAAAGTACCAATATCAAAAGCTAATGCCGAAGTCTGCATATCCCAAAGTGAAGAGTGGATATATTTTGCAGTACCTCCAATATTAAAACGGTCTGTCAATTTTTTTGCATAAGATAATCCAAGCGCAATATCTGACAATTCATATGTTTCGCCGGTTCCTTCGGGGCGTAGGGCAGTAGTAACATTAATTCGTCCTGAATTAAAACTGGACATACTAAGTCCCACACTTCCATAGGGTCCAAAATTGGTTATCACACCAAAAAAGTTATATTTCAAATTAGCAAACCATTTTGTATTATCAAAGGTCACTTCGTTTCTGGCATCTGCAATACCGGCCGGATTCCAATATAAACCTGTCACATTGGTTGCCAGCGCCACATATGCTTCTCCCAGCCCGGACGCCCTGGCACCGGCACCTATTTCAAGAAAGGGATAAACTGTTGTCCCCACTTTCGATTTTGATTCTCCCAGTGAAATATTGTACAAAAAGAGAGTTGTCAAAAGAGAAAATACTCCCAGATTTTTTATCATATTATTTAATTTCATAACTTAATACTCCTTGATTTTCAAATTTAAGCAAAAGGGTTAGTTAATAATTGCAAACCGCAATAATTTATTACCCATTTCCGGAGCTTCAATATGTAGAATATATAATCCGGGCGCTGCTTCCAAATCATCTTTCGTACTAAGGTCCCATGTTGCTGTTCCCTCAGATGATAATCCCTGATGTTTTATTGTTTTCACAAGGTGTCCTGAAACTGTAAAAATTCTCAGAGTGCATTCTGACGGAAGGTGATTAATTTGAATTTTTCTTTCCCCACGTCCGGCCAAAGGATTTTGTTGTTCCCAGCGTTCTGTTACAACATAGGGATTAGGTACAACCGTAATAAGATCTAATTTGGATTTTGCATTAACAAATGATTTCTGACTGGCTGTGGTTGAAAAAATAAATTTATCTGCTGTAGTAAAAGGTACAGGACAAACAAATTGATATTGATCACCATTCTGGGGTACAATATCATCTATTGCGTTAAAATCAAGTTTCAAAGACCATGTCCACAAATATGAACCATCTTCTTGTGGAACTCCAACTAAAAGTGTTTCATTCTTATCCCATTTCCCATTTCTTGTAAATAATAATTCTGTTAAGACAAAAGGAATTGATTCTCCGGTGCTGGCTGAAATCACATCAAAAAAAGTATCAAATGTCACTCCTCCACTTTTAGTTTTAAAAGCCTTTCCTGAAATTTCTTCAGTAAAATCAATATAAAAATTCATAGGATATAATGTCGGATTTCCAGGGTTTGCATATTCAATTTTTATCCCTACTGTTGCTTGTGAACCCGGAAGCCAATCAGAATTTTCCAAAACAGATTCCACTGATGGCACATCATTTTGAAAATTAAGTATCATTCCCGAGAACGGAGGACTGATCCACAAGTCCTTAAATTCCATCCATTCATAAGGAATCTCCAACATCATATCATCATTAAATATTTTCGGTATCTGTATATTTTTTATCAGGAATTTATCTTCTGTCGTATCTCTGACAGAGTAAGAAACAGCAACCGGAATTCCTATGCCCTCTTCAATACCACTCTGAGTTTCAAAACTTAATTCAAAAATATGATTATCAGGTAACTGATCAGGATTAAGTACCTGCAAATTAACAGATCCTGATGTATATCCTTCAGTTCTAATGGCTTGTTCATTATCTACGGAACCCGGGACGTAATTAGAAGATTGTGGATTTGGAGTTACAATGGCAATATTGCGATCTTGTTTTACTACAGCACCTCCTTCTAAAGTAATTGTTGAATTACATTCTGATGGAGATATTGCTGCTCCAAATTCTAATTCCGTTAATCCACGTTCAAAGAAATCATCATCATATCCCTTATCATAGGATATTACAGCATAATAATATGTCATGCCATTATCAACATCATCATCAACCCAATAATACTTGAGTCCGGAATCTTCTCCCATATCATAATGTGCGCCAACAGGATTCCCGATAAGTGTTCCAAGTTCAACAGGATGTCTTCCTTTTAGCCCATTAGCAAGATCATATTGGGCAACAGCCGATCTATATGTAACATTTCCAAATGCGTCTGTAATATTCCAGGAATCAAACATTTGCGGATCTGTTCCTTTGATAACTTTATAACCTTCAAAATCATGACCATAGATAGGATCACGTGAATATTCTGCTACCCGATCCCAAATCAATGTTACTTTATTATCACCAGCCACAGCGGTTACTGTTGGCTGTTTAGGTGGTTTGGCAAAACGATAATCGGAATCATATATGCGCTGAGATACATCTTTTATACGAAATATTCCCATCTCATCCCAGGCAAACATCCAGGCAGTAGAAAAACGTTCAGTATGTAATGGTTCCAAAGGAAAAGGCCCGGATCCAAAAATCCAAAGAATATTTGTTGATTGCTGAGGTGTTTCAAAAATTCCAGGTTGTAGTCGAGTCCATACACCTTCATCATCGCCCTGTTGAATAGTACCATAAACAGGTGCATAAAAAGAGGTCAGTCCCACCTGATCAGATTCATCATTGTCAGTTTTCCCGAAATTAGGTTCTCCCTGATCAGGAATACCATTCCCTTCAGTTCCATCTAAATCCGGTCCGGGATACCCTTCATCTTCCGGGCCACTCCCATCAGTTCCACGGTCGTCGATAATTCTTTCATCTTCATCTATTTCACCATTAGCATTCCTGTCATCAAAACCATTCCAGTCGCCATCTTCATCGCCTTCATAATGCCAAACCGGAGGACCATATTTTCCAACAGGACCAAAGATATATTCTCCGGCTTCATTATCACGTTTTTCATCAGTAATTTCATCATTATCATTATCTATTCCGTCGTTTCCAATACCGGGACTCTCCAAAAATGCCCAGGCTTCATACCCCGGTGGAATATCCCTGTAATTGGCCCAAACACCTATGTCGTCATTATCCCAGGCATAAACCATATCTTTATCTTTATCAAACCATGAGTTATCATCAATAGTACCCTGTCCTCCAGGTTGAATATCCGAATATCCACCAAAATATATTGGTGCAGATTCCGGATTAAATACTTGTTCCCCAATATTTGTTACCTGCCAATGGAAAAAAATTACATTTTGAGCTAATGGATGTACCCATTGAAATGCACGAACCTCTATCTGCAACCCAAGTCCTCGTCTTGAAGAATCACCTGGAACTGGATAATAATTATATTCGCTATTCCATAAATCATCCATCATGTAATATCCTTCCTGATCTGCATTAAACTGATGCAAACCAAAATATCCATTCCATTTCTGATTCCATTTTGCTTCTTTTCCAGGCCAAAATAAGGGCCAGGTTGTTGAATCTGTACTATTAGCAAATGTATTTCCAATATTAATTTCAGGATCTTCCTGAAAGTAACCTGGAATTGGCTGCAATCCCCACTCAATATCTGTTATAGGATCAGTATCTGTTCGACCTGACATATATCCATCGGAAACAATAGTAACCACATTAGTATCCTTATCTACTACCTGACCGGCTACAATTCCTGACATTTCATGAATATGATCATGTTGCGTTCCCTTTGGCCAGATTCCCCTGAAAGGAGCTGCATCAGCAATAGTTCCCCAGTTAGTTATATACATTTCCATATTATTGGCATTCATAACTAAACGACGGCGTTTTTTTCGGTTACTGATATTAGGATCAATATATATTTCACCATTTTGTGCCAGCAATTCGGCACCGGATTGTAATGCAACCATTAAAATCAAAATATGGAATATCCAGATTAGTTTTTTTCCATGTTTGTTCATTATTTGAATTGTTTTCATAGTGTGTTTCACTCCCACTATTATCTTATTATATTTAATCATCTTACAACTTGAACCGTAAACCCATTCTAATTAGTCTTGGCATGGGTTCGTTTCCAACATTATAACGATAATCGTATAATGTATTTATCACAGGTACATGGGATAGTAAATTATAGGGATCTATTTCTGGTTTTACTTCTTTTCTCAGATTGTCAAGTAGGTTTTCCACTTGAACAAACCAGGTACAATTAACCGGACCAAGTTTTAAACGATAATAAGATCTCATGTCTAAAGCATACTGTGATTTTCTATATTGAGAGTTTAAAAGTTCGATATCACCTAAGGGTGTATAGGGATATCCGGTATGAAAACTTCCAATAAAACTTACACCCCATTTAGGTTTGCCGATGGAAACTGTAGCATTTAGTGTATGTCGCTGATCCCAATCAAGAGGCGCTATCCTTTTTGGCGGAAGAGTCTTTGACTGAGCAAGAAAGAAAATCTCTCTCGGATCAGAAGCGTTACCTTTTGCAGTCTGATAAGTATAATCAACAGTAGAAGAAACCAAACTGGTTAATCGATGTTTTTGGAGTGAAACAGTTATTCCTTTTACACTACCATAATCAACATTATAATATCTACCATATCTATCACTACTAATATATGTATCATAAAGACGGGTGCCTAATAAATGTCTGACATCTCGGAAGAAACCTGTCACATCCAAGATAATATCTTCAGTAAGTTGTTGCTGCAGTCCAATCTCATACATTGTTGTTCGCTGGGCTTCCAGGTCACTATTACCAATATACGAACTAAATTCACCGGCAGAAATTTCAAATTCCGGATTTTGATAGAGTCGGCTAAACTCGGGAATCTGAAAAAAATGTCCGTATGAAGCATGGATTGATCCACGATCAGTAATTGGATAGGCCAATCCAATACGGGGACTAATTTGTGTTTTTGGTTTTACATCTTCATAAGCTTCTGATGGATCTTTTGGGAAAATATCATTTTCAGGATCCCGAAAATCTGTCGGAATTTTTCCGTTTGAATCAAAATAATCAAATCTTAATCCAATATTCATAATCATATTATTTAATTCAATTTTATCCTGAAGATAAATAGCGAATTCTATTGGTTTTTCATCACCGGTATACTTATCATGAGCCGTCGAAGTTGTAGGCGGTATATATGGAGTATAGCCGGATCCTGCATTAGCCTGTATTCCAAAATTTTCCAAATCCAGAAAATGCTTCCGAAATTCAACACCAAATTTAATTTGATGAGTATAATTAACCTGGCTTATCAGAGCAAATGTACCACCCAATGTCTCAGAGGACCTATATGAATGGCTGGAACTTACACCGCCAGTAGAAAAGAAATTTGCCGGATTAAATCTTTTAATTCCTAATGTATAATATCCTGAAGGAATTTCTATCACATCATTATCTAAATCAATCTCATATTTATAAGACTTATTTTGGCGTGTATTATAATTACCGGATAATTCAAAAAAAGTTGATGGGCTGATTGTATGGGTCCATTTTAGAATATGACTTAGCCTTTTCCCGTAACTTGTTCCGGAATAATCAGGATTTAGTCTTTTACTATGACTATACCCCTGTCCTTCTGTATCATTATATGAGAGAGAATAAAAAAAGTTATTACTCGAGCCTAAACTCCAGTTTAATTTCCCAAAATAAGTCTGCCTGGAATTAGAATTCATAGGAACTGAAGCACTATCTCCGGTAGCCTGAATTATCCAATTTTCAGGATTCGTATCTTTAAAATCAGAATAGTCTGTAGTATTAAAAATTCGCTGTCCATAAAGCCAATTTTCATTATCAGTAACACGGCCAGATAAAAAATATCCCATTTTAAAACCTGCAATATTGAGTGGCCCGCTTATATTACCTTCAATATATTTTTGACTGAGAGGACTAATATCATCAATATTATAAAAAACATCATCATGACCGGAAAAAAAATCTCCCATAGAAACTACCATGCTACCAGAAAATTTATCGGAGCCGTTTTTAGTTACAATATTAACAATTCCTGACATTGCCTGTCCATATTCAGCATTAAATGTTCCACTAATTACTTCAAGTTCCTGAACCATACTATTTTCTACATTAATTCCGGGTCCATTATTAAACGGATCGGATACAGAAACACCATCAATATAATACTTGATTTCGGTTGTTCTTCCTCCCCTGATATGAATGCCCCCACCATTATCTACTGTTACTCCCGCTTGCAAACCTATCAGTTCACTTACTGTTTCCACCGGAAGTGATTCAATATCTGTGGCCATCACTTTACTACTTGATGATGTTAAATCCTTTTGAATTCCCACTACACGATCAGCATTAACCAAAACCGCATCCATCTCCAAAGTCTCTGGTACCATTTTAAAATGAACTAATGTAGTCTGATCTACTGATACTGATACATTAATTTTTGTAAATTTTTGATACCCCATATAGTTACAAGCCAATGAATACGATCCGGGAGGAATATTTAGAATAAAATATTGACCATCCTTGTTACTAATTCCCCCCAACTGTGTATTTTCAATAAAAATATTAGCACCCTGAAGAGGATCTCCTGTTTTTTGGTCAATAACTGTTCCCGCTATTTTACCTTTGGTACCAGCCAAAACCACCAGGTGAACAATTAAAATACAAAAAATTATTTTTAAATACTTACTACTCATAGACTTCTCCTACACAACAACATTTTTATGTTTTATATGACCTTCTGGTTTATATATTCACTTTCTTCAAACAATTATTTATTTCTCCTGAAAGGCAAATAATTTGAAATATCCAGATACTTATTTTCATATCCATAGTACCAGACTCCGGATGTATATTCATTCCAGGATGTAATAATCAATACTTTTAAAGGAACAGATTGGGTTTCTACAATTATTTTTGATTTATCCAGCATTTTTTGACATATTGCACCATTATTTCAAGCAACAGAGAATAAAGAAATCTCATCAATAACAGAATAATTATTCATTCCTATCTCAGAATGATAAAATTTTCTTTTTTTAACAAAACCATTAATTCATAATTTAAAAAAATTCTGAGGTGCAGAGAATGTTATCCACACCTCAGAAATTGAATTCAGAATCAATTCAAAGGAATTGATTATTTAATAAGCATCATCTTATAACTCTTTACATAATTATCAGCAGTAAATCGATATATATAAAGACCTGTAGATACTTTAACACCATTGGCATCTTTTCCATCCCACACAACCTGGTAATTACCTGTTCCTTGTTTTCCATTAACTAAGGTCTGTACCAGTTGACCGGACAGATTGTAGATATTCAAAGTAATATCTGCAGTTTTTGCAACCTGATATTCGATTTTCGTAGTTGGGTTGAAAGGATTCGGATAATTCTGGTGTAAATTAAAAACATTCGGAGTCTTTGCATCATCAATTCCACTTGGCCCTATCGGAGAAGTAGCACCAATTAATATTCTATTGATATAAGTAGGACCGTTACCACGACCAACTATTCTAAAATCAGAGCCATCATGTTCCCTATTCCCAAACCATGCATCATTAAGATAAAACGTATGCAATTTCCATTGGTTTGTACCTGTAATAAAGGCATCGCCTTCACCATTGGACCACATATGAAATTCACCATCATAATTCAGACCAATACCACCGGATGATGATGTGTCATAATATTCAATAGTCAAGAAAACCTCAGGGTGGCTACCCTGATAAATCAAAGAATCTTCAACGCGATGATAGAAAAAAGGTTTATTTTCTACATCACCCTTTGTATTGCGCTTACATTCCACTCCGCCCACAGAATCTACCTTACGTACTCCATCACCGCCCAGATTCGATTCTACAATACCATATCCGGTACAAATTTCACCCAGGTCTATCCAAAGATCGGCTATACCAATACGAATCTGGTTCACAATTAAATTATTGCTTTCACTGTGAACTCTGAAATCAGACGCTCCATTCTGACTATTTGCAAATTTTGCATCTGTAAGTTCAATAATTTTGGTTTTCCATGTTTGGGTATTGCCAACTTCAATCCATTCCGTATTTTTATAAGGTGCATCTAACGCGTCATATTGTATTCTGAATCGTCCTGCTTCACCATCAAAATATTCCAATGATAGCAATAAATGTTTATGATTACCATCATAAATTACTGCATCTTCAACGCCCATATAGAGATAGCCATTGGATAGTTTTGCACAATTTTTTCCACCTGCTTCTACTACTTCGATCAGACCATCACCAGTTTTTTCTGTCTGTTCAATGAACTGTTCAAAATTTTCAATACCAAAATCAACTATCAGACCATTATCTACCAGGGGAATATCCTGAATATTCAATCTTCCCCAAAATTCATCATCAGCATTATGTCCGCCCCATCTGACACGACCACTTTCCGGGCCTACTGCATCTGCATCATTTAGTACCCATGCAAACAGGGGATCAAAATCATCCTGACTGTCATCATTTGGAGTCCAGGTTATTCCATCTCTTAGTAAATCCAATGGAATAGAGACTTCCATTACATAACCTGTATCAGTTATGGCATATGCCTTCTTTACAGTTGTTGGTAATGCTTCGCCACCTTCCGCTCCATTATGTACCCAGGTTCCGAGTTCAGATTCATCAGCCGGGAAAAAGATAAAATGTTCACCCTGTTGAAAGGACAGATCATCTCTTTTGGGAACTGCAATTTGACCGGTACTACCTTCAGCATAATTATGTGAAACATCAATATAAAATCCAAATCCGTCTTTTTCTTTCCAACCTGATCCGTCTATATCCAATACATTGTCTACTACTTCAAGAGCAATATACATATTTGCATCATCCCATAATAATCGTAAACCACCACTTAGATCCAATGTATCCCATACACCGCCAACACCGGGATCAGTTGAACCAGGTTCACCAGATTCGGTAACCGGAATATTATCATTGTCTAATAGCCAATTACGATAAAATTCACCGCTCACTTCACCGGTTTCATCATCAACATTAGGATTGATACCATAATCATTTAACCATTCCCAATCAATAAAATCTCCATCTACTGTTGGAGATTCAAGAGCTTTAAAAATACTCATATTTGGTAAATTTGTAGTTACCGGCATCGGCTCTACATCAAGTGTACCAACCGTAATTCTATTAATTTTCATACCATTGTCTACAGCAAGACGAAAATCCGAACCACCATTTTCCCTGTTACCAAAATAGGCATTGGAAAGTTCATAAGTATGGGTTCTAAAACTGCCCCAGCCTTTACCGCTGACCCAAGGTGTATTCTCATAATTTTTATCTTCAGAATCATATTGGAGACGCATTTCTTTCTGAGCATCATCATCATAATATTCAACTGCGACAAACAAATATGGATGATTGCCTTCGTAAATCGAAGAATCTTCAACTCCACAATAGATATATTGACTTTCTAAATTCGGCATTATACATTCTTCACCCTCAACAGTAACATATTCTGTTTTACTATCACCACCCTGAACTTCATTTTGGGTAATAAAATATTCATCATTATTCGGAGTATCTATTCCATCTGCAGTTGTTCCATTAAAATCAATATAGTAATCAATTGGAATAACCTTAACTGCATTGATAGACATAGTACCACTCGAAGCAAGCAGACCCAAATCTGCTCCATTGGCCATTTCATTACCAAAATAACAATCATCCAAAAAGAAATTAAAGGATTTCCAGGTATTACTTCCGGTTGTTGTAATTGGTAATGGATATTCTACTTCGGCACTTCCTATTGCATTATACAACAACTTAATTACAACATCCGCAGCATCATAATACTCTACATTTATGATTGTGAACTGACCTGATTCACGTTGAAACATATAGTTGTCATCAACTGTAAAATACATTTTTGTGCCAACATTTTGTGCACAATATTCAGGCTCAATAAAGGTATTGTTAATCTCACCATCCCCTGAATTGCCGACAAGGTTCATGTAGCGACCATTTTCTGTCTTACCCAAATCGATAAATATTCCCTGACCCATTACCGATGTACCAAACAGACAAATCATTACAATTGTCAGCATCAAAACTTTAACTGTTTTTCTTTCCATTTCTTTACTCCTCCAAAATTTGTGTTAAGAATACGATAATTTGAAATAAGAATTTATCTCTATTTTTTCATTTTATTATTAAATTATCTTTAATACAAATTAAAACCAAAAAAATACTATATTTACAATTACCCAACCCGTATCTTTGTATATATACAATCAAAATATATAGAAAGGATTTTTAAATATCAAGTTTTTATTTAATATTTTTATTAATCCCTATAACTATCCCAAAAAAGATTACTTGCTAAATTCTCAAGAAAATTATCGTTATTTATGATATAAACTATATTTAAATAGAAACTTATACTAATTAAAAGCCGAAATTTCAAATTCTTATTGATTATGGATTTGTCAAAAAGTGTCTGAGGTGCAGAGAATGTTATCCACACCTCAGAAATTGAATTCAGAATCAATTCAAAGGAATTGATTATTTAATAAGCATCATCTTATAACTCTTTACATAATTATCAGCAGTAAATCGATATATATAAAGACCTGTAGATACTTTAACACCATTGGCATCTTTTCCATCCCACACAACCTGGTAATTACCTGTTCCTTGTTTTCCATTAACTAAGGTCTGTACCAGTTGACCGGACAGATTGTAGATATTCAAAGTAATATCTGCAGTTTTTGCAACCTGATATTCGATTTTCGTAGTTGGGTTGAAAGGATTCGGATAATTCTGGTGTAAATTAAAAACATTCGGAGTCTTTGCATCATCAATTCCACTTGGCCCTATCGGAGAAGTAGCACCAATTAATATTCTATTGATATAAGTAGGACCGTTACCACGACCAACTATTCTAAAATCAGAGCCATCATGTTCCCTATTCCCAAACCATGCATCATTAAGATAAAACGTATGCAATTTCCATTGGTTTGTACCTGTAATAAAGGCATCGCCTTCACCATTGGACCACATATGAAATTCACCATCATAATTCAGACCAATACCACCGGATGATGATGTGTCATAATATTCAATAGTCAAGAAAACCTCAGGGTGGCTACCCTGATAAATCAAAGAATCTTCAACGCGATGATAGAAAAAAGGTTTATTTTCTACATCACCCTTTGTATTGCGCTTACATTCCACTCCGCCCACAGAATCTACCTTACGTACTCCATCACCGCCCAGATTCGATTCTACAATACCATATCCGGTACAAATTTCACCCAGGTCTATCCAAAGATCGGCTATACCAATACGAATCTGGTTCACAATTAAATTATTGCTTTCACTGTGAACTCTGAAATCAGACGCTCCATTCTGACTATTTGCAAATTTTGCATCTGTAAGTTCAATAATTTTGGTTTTCCATGTTTGGGTATTGCCAACTTCAATCCATTCCGTATTTTTATAAGGTGCATCTAACGCGTCATATTGTATTCTGAATCGTCCTGCTTCACCATCAAAATATTCCAATGATAGCAATAAATGTTTATGATTACCATCATAAATTACTGCATCTTCAACGCCCATATAGAGATAGCCATTGGATAGTTTTGCACAATTTTTTCCACCTGCTTCTACTACTTCGATCAGACCATCACCAGTTTTTTCTGTCTGTTCAATGAACTGTTCAAAATTTTCAATACCAAAATCAACTATCAGACCATTATCTACCAGGGGAATATCCTGAATATTCAATCTTCCCCAAAATTCATCATCAGCATTATGTCCGCCCCATCTGACACGACCACTTTCCGGGCCTACTGCATCTGCATCATTTAGTACCCATGCAAACAGGGGATCAAAATCATCCTGACTGTCATCATTTGGAGTCCAGGTTATTCCATCTCTTAGTAAATCCAATGGAATAGAGACTTCCATTACATAACCTGTATCAGTTATGGCATATGCCTTCTTTACAGTTGTTGGTAATGCTTCGCCACCTTCCGCTCCATTATGTACCCAGGTTCCGAGTTCAGATTCATCAGCCGGGAAAAAGATAAAATGTTCACCCTGTTGAAAGGACAGATCATCTCTTTTGGGAACTGCAATTTGACCGGTACTACCTTCAGCATAATTATGTGAAACATCAATATAAAATCCAAATCCGTCTTTTTCTTTCCAACCTGATCCGTCTATATCCAATACATTGTCTACTACTTCAAGAGCAATATACATATTTGCATCATCCCATAATAATCGTAAACCACCACTTAGATCCAATGTATCCCATACACCGCCAACACCGGGATCAGTTGAACCAGGTTCACCAGATTCGGTAACCGGAATATTATCATTGTCTAATAGCCAATTACGATAAAATTCACCGCTCACTTCACCGGTTTCATCATCAACATTAGGATTGATACCATAATCATTTAACCATTCCCAATCAATAAAATCTCCATCTACTGTTGGAGATTCAAGAGCTTTAAAAATACTCATATTTGGTAAATTTGTAGTTACCGGCATCGGCTCTACATCAAGTGTACCAACCGTAATTCTATTAATTTTCATACCATTGTCTACAGCAAGACGAAAATCCGAACCACCATTTTCCCTGTTACCAAAATAGGCATTGGAAAGTTCATAAGTATGGGTTCTAAAACTGCCCCAGCCTTTACCGCTGACCCAAGGTGTATTCTCATAATTTTTATCTTCAGAATCATATTGGAGACGCATTTCTTTCTGAGCATCATCATCATAATATTCAACTGCGACAAACAAATATGGATGATTGCCTTCGTAAATCGAAGAATCTTCAACTCCACAATAGATATATTGACTTTCTAAATTCGGCATTATACATTCTTCACCCTCAACAGTAACATATTCTGTTTTACTATCACCACCCTGAACTTCATTTTGGGTAATAAAATATTCATCATTATTCGGAGTATCTATTCCATCTGCAGTTGTTCCATTAAAATCAATATAGTAATCAATTGGAATAACCTTAACTGCATTGATAGACATAGTACCACTCGAAGCAAGCAGACCCAAATCTGCTCCATTGGCCATTTCATTACCAAAATAACAATCATCCAAAAAGAAATTAAAGGATTTCCAGGTATTACTTCCGGTTGTTGTAATTGGTAATGGATATTCTACTTCGGCACTTCCTATTGCATTATACAACAACTTAATTACAACATCCGCAGCATCATAATACTCTACATTTATGATTGTGAACTGACCTGATTCACGTTGAAACATATAGTTGTCATCAACTGTAAAATACATTTTTGTGCCAACATTTTGTGCACAATATTCAGGCTCAATAAAGGTATTGTTAATCTCACCATCCCCTGAATTGCCGACAAGGTTCATGTAGCGACCATTTTCTGTCTTACCCAAATCGATAAATATTCCCTGACCCATTACCGATGTACCAAACAGACAAATCATTACAATTGTCAGCATCAAAACTTTAACTGTTTTTCTTTCCATTTCTTTACTCCTCCTTAATTAAGTATTAGCATTTATTAATCAAAAAAGCATAGTTTATCATTGCATTTTATTTCTTTATTAAAAATCAATTAATTTTTAAGGTACAATTTTTTATTTGCTAAACTTGTATATATACAAAAGTGAATATATATCATTGTAGTTAAAAAACAAAAAGAAAAATCTCTATTTTTTATATATTCAAGAGAATAAAAAATGTATATATTCATTTTAATGTATAATGACTCTATTTTCCAATGGATTTAAAAATATGAATTCTCTTTATCCTATTCTTTATACATATTTTTAAACCAACTCGCTGAAGATCCAATTGGGATTGGAAAAGGTACAACCAGCCGACCTGGAAAATGGGATTTTGTTACAAGCATCGGAGTTTTTGAAACATCAAGTGAATTAATTATTGACTTATTTATTTCTATATCTAAATCTTGTAACCTTGTTTCAATCAATTGATTAACTATTTCTATATTTTTTTCATTACTTAAAAGATGTTCAATTTCATCTGTTACTTCTGCCAGTGGTTTAATCTCACCATGGGTAATTTCAATTACCTGAAGTATGGAATATTTGCCATCTTCTGTTTTTAAGGGACCGTAAAGTGCATTTAGTGGTAATTGAAATGCTTTTCGACTTACATTCCCCCAGTCATTTAAGCCAAGTAAAGGACTAAAGCCACCTTCAGATCCGGTTTCTCTGATCGAATATTTTCGAGCCAGATCACCTAATAATTCTCCGGCCTGAACCCGCTTGATCAGGTCAACAGCCAATTCTCTTGTTGAAACCAGAACTTCCTGGATTTTACGAAGAGAGCTGGAACTAAATTTTTCAGGATGATTGTTATAATATTGAACAATTTCTTCCTGGGAAATATCCTCCCGATTTATACAACGGGTTTGAAACTCAGCAGCAAGTAGATAATCATGCCACATCTTTGTTCGCTTTTTTACATAAGACGCATCCTCATATCCGGACTTATAACCTATTTCAGCTACAGTCTCCAGCAATACCATTTTCCGAAGTATTCGAGGTACATCCCGACGAAAAATATTCCTGTCTTTATAGTTCAGCAGATAAGGGCCGAATGCCAGTTTTCTTAGAAAATCACGTACTGTCCAAACTGCTCCACTTTTAAATTGAATAAAGGGATTCTCCAATTGGGCTTGTAAATCCAACTTAATCTCAGGAAATTCAAGAACTGAAGTGAGGTTTGAAGGTGATGCTTCTTCATCGGGGAACCTTAGTCTTTGAGTCAAAGCAGAAATAACCCGATCATATTGTTCACGCTCAATTTTAAAACCTGTACTTCTTAAAATCTGCAAAACTTTTTTTCCATATTTTGACTCACGTTTATATTCCCACACTTTTTCTTGTATTAGAGATTTATTAGCTTCAAAATCCGATAACGTTGACAGATTTTGTCTGATATTTTTTAGACGAAAAACAAAATATTCATCATTTACTTTTAAAGGAGAACTCAACTCGCCCTGCTTCAGTTTGTATACTACATCCTCTACTGGCCCCCAGATTTCACCGTATTTAATTATTTTTTGCTGAACAGACAAAGAAAAATCCTTCATCTCTATAGACTGTTCAATCTGAGGCAGTGACATGGATTTTATAAATCTGGCTGCAAAAGATGAATCCGGTGTTGTCCAAAAATCAACAGTACGTATTTGTTTAGAACGGTTATAAGCCTCTTTCACCTCATCCTTACTTACCTCAATAAATTTATCTATATTTTCCTGAACCCAATATTCAAAAATTGCTTCTTTTTCCAATTGGGTAATATGTGTTGACATGAATTCAAGAGTATCCAGTTTTAATGATACTGCTTCTTGCGCTAATATTTTTTCCGCTATCAGCGATGCCAAAACATCTTTTTTAACCTGTTCAGGGTTTATAGATTGACTTTGGTGAGGAACAAATGAAACACGTTTCATGAACTCATCTTTTTCTACAACCGACTTGTCAATACGTAAAACAACTTGTTGATCTTCATGGGAAGTACATGAGTTTGTTAGTAAAATAATTACTATTAAATTAAAAAGAAATATTACATTTTTGATGGATTTGTAAAAAGTGGAAATCAAATCATTCTGAGATAGTTTCGAACAAAGAATCCCAGCCCATTGTCGACGAGATTCTTTGCTGTTGCGCCGCCTCAGACTATCTCCCGCTTTCAACGGAAAGTCAGTTTCAATTCTTTTTATGAAACCATCATTTTTAATTTTAATAATTGGTAAAACCAACATAACACCTCACAAAAATTAGATTTAAACATACAGAATTAATAATTTCAACCATTTCAATCTTTGTATATATACAATAAAAATAAACCTAAAATAACAGAATTGTCATTTGATACTATTTAATTAATAACATTCTTTTTACCATGTTAAAATTCCCCGCGTTAATTCTGTAAAAATAAATTCCCGAAGGAAATTTTGCACCATTCCATTGTACATTATATTCCCCGGCTTTATATTTGCCTTCAATTAATGTCTCAACTTTATTCCCGGCTAAATTATATATATTTATTTTTACATGACAATTTTCCGGTATATAATATTGAATGTTAGTTATCGGATTAAAGGGATTTGGATAATTCTGGCATAAATTAAAACCAACTGGAATTTCTGTTGCATTTCCCGGTTTATTGGAAGTATTGGGCATTGTTAATATTTCTAACTCAGCCATTTGCATTAAATTCTGTGGATCTCCATTAATTTCAGTAATATTTAAGCGATAAGTGCTAAACCATTTAGTATTTGTGAAAGACCATGATTTTGGTGTGAAAAAATCCGGCCATGATGGATTATCTTCTACTGTGTGTAAAATCACCCAATTTTCAGCAGTTTCATCCCATCCAAGCAATTCCCAGTTCCTTGGATCACGCGTAGGAGCATCGTCTGCTGAAGTAATTGTATATGCAGTTACATTGGAAAGTGTGTTTGAGGATATTTCAATCCAGGACTCCACTGCTCCTACCAGGTATTTTGTGTTAACATCATTATCTATTAATTTTGTAATTTTTTCACCATCAGGTGAACCTATACCCGGCCATGGTTCATCATCATTTGAACCGGTAATCACAGTAGTTTCAAAATCAGTAATATCAATCATATTTTCAATAGGTTGACTACCAATAATAGCGTCATCCATCCAAAGTAATCGATTTGTAAGCCATTCTTTCATAAAATCAATTTCTTCTTCATAAGTATTAGCAACAAACCAATTAGGCCAAATATCAACACCCAGTACTTGCCATTTTTCAAAATTTCGTGTTTGTGCCTCATTAAGCGTATCTGCAATATTATCAATATAATTTAATAATGATTCTGTCTCTAATACACTCATGCGAAGCTCTGTCCAACGTTCATATAATCGACTTTTAAAATCATCGGTTTCACGAATTATTCCCCACCAGAATGGCGGAGTAAATTCATGAGCAGTATGTATGATCAGATGATCAAGATTCCAACCAGAGGTTTTCCATCCATCAAAATAATCAGCATTTCCAAAAGATAAATTAAAATCCCAAACCGGTCCAACTTTTAATTTTGGATCATTATCATCCCGATCTTTATACAAATAGGAACTCAGTCTGTATCCGTCAATGTTTCTGGCAACTTCGTTTATAATAAAAAAATCGATAAGTGATTCCATATCAATATATTTTGGATAACCGCTCTCAGGATCATCAAATTGGTCAGTATGCATAATATTTTCAAATTGTTCTATGAAATTTTGAATATATTCTTTTTGTTGTGGTTGAATTTCATCGGGTTTGGGATAATGATATTGATAAAAAACATTTTGTCCATTCCATCCACCAACATTTTCTCCGGAATGTTTATCAACTTTGATTATATATCCACCGGATAATGAATCTCCAGCAACATCATCAGCATCTAATTTGGCAATATCTATACGATTTTTATCCCGTTTGATTTTTTCCATAAAAACATAAACACCTTGATATTCATTATTAAGTACAAGTTCACATAGTTGAGTTCTACTGGCGTACCGCCCAATATCATTTGAAATTTTATAAGCCAATACATTTCTAATTAATGACTTATCACTGTAGGGATTTTGAAAAACCCAATCATTTTCTTCAGGCATTCCAAAGAGCGAAACATTATAGTTTTCACCATCTTCATCAGTTGTTTCAATCCTGTATGGTTTTTTGGGAAAATTTAAAGAAGTTGTTCCTCTATATTCAATTCCTATTTTTCCATTATAATGATTAAAAGGATCGCTTATATTATTTCTTTCTCCATTTTCATTATAAATAATGCCCATATCTACCTGAATCCTGGGATCATTTAAAATTTGCTGTCCATGTGTATCAATAATTATTATTGGCAGATTAGATGAAGTAAATTCGCCATAAGGCTGAGAACCTACAAACAATTCAGCATTTATCAGAAAATCTGAACTTGTTGCATTTTTATTTACACCGTGAATTGCTAACAAATTTTCACCCTCTATAAGATGACCCAGATTTGTAGAAACATTAAATGTAACTTGTCCGGAATGCTCATGTTCTCCATCAGATGAAGAATTCCATTCAAGAGGATCAGGAATATTTGCTTCGGCAATTTTTATTCCATTAAGATATGCTGCAAATCCATCATCATAACTCATTGCCAAAGTCATAAATAAAACATTTGCGATATCAGAATTACTCACATTGAATTTTATCCGAATCAAACAACTATTATTTGGATCTCCGCCATCTTCATGCATATCGTTTCCAACATCAAGACTAATAAGTCCTTCATAACCTGAACTTTTTTCATAACCAATTCCTCCGGGATTTCCTGTACATTCTTGCCATGACGAATCATCAAAATCCAGACTTGTTTTCCAATTTGAGTTAACTGCTGACTTTGGCACCAGCACTCTTTTAGTTGCATTTTCAGGAATAATAATCACATCATCATCTGCAAATAATAGCGAATGGCTGAAGAACGAATTCCAAATAAAAAATATACTTATAAATATAATATATAAATTTTTTTTATTTTTCTTACCCGGATTAAATTTTCCCATTTTCCTATCCTTTTGAGATTATAGTTTTTTCTCATTCTATATAATTACAAAGACTATAACTTTGTTTAAAGATACAACCTTTTAAATGAATTTTAAAGATCCGGCACCTGTTTGTTTTCAACAATATGTCCGGGTTAACAAGTAGAATTCTAGTGCATTAAAAGCATTTTAATTGTACTGGTTTTCTCATGAGTTTTCATAAAACAAAAATAAATGCCACTGGATAATTTTACCCCTTTATCTGATTTGGCATCCCATTGCAACGAATATGTTCCCTGAGTTTGAAATCTGTTTACCAGTTCACATACTTTTCGGCCTGTCACATCAAAAATGGATAAATTTACAAACTTATCCTTAACTATAGAATATTGAATGTTTGTCGTTGGATTAAAGGGATTTGGATAATTACGGAACAACTCAAATTCAGCAACGGAAATCATTGGTTCATCAAGAATATTTGTATTCCCGACTTCACCCCAAATTTGCAACTCAGATATTTGCATATAATTCTGTGTACTACCATTTATTTCATAAATACTTAAACGATAAGTGCTAAAACATTGCTTATTTTGAAAAGTCCAGGTTTTAGGTGTAAAAAAATCCAGCCATGATGGATTTCCTGTTACAGTGTGCAGGGTTATCCAGTCGCCGGTAGATTCATTCCAACCCTGAAATATCCAGGAACGTGGATCACGCTGTGGGGCATCATTAGCAGAAGTAATTGTGTAACCATTAACTTTTACATCTATGGGTGTAGTTATATCAATCCAGGATGCCACTTCTCCAACCAAATACTTTGTATTTACATCATTATCGATTAAATTTTCAATCTCCTCTCCAGTAGGAGAGCCTATACCAGGCCAGGGTTCATTATCATTTGAGCCTTCAATGACAACACCTTCAAAATCAGTTATATCGTCCAAATCTTCAATTATTATTATTTCAATAGTATCCCTGTTTCCTATTCCCGGTGTAGGGTCATTATAATAAAACCATTCATCAGCACCATCCTGAATTCTGCCATAAGAGATATTAGTAGTTTGTGGGCCAAAATGCACATTATCAATTGCTATGTTTTGATGTTCATCGGTATCAAAAATACCAAGTTCCTCACCATTACTACTCAGTTTGAATCCAACATGATCTGAACCCTGTTCAGGATCACTATCCGCCCATAATAGTACAAACCCCTTAGCAGGAATAGTCAAATTGTTCAGTTTCCATTTTTTAGGTGCTGATAAATTATCTGTTACATACATTCCGCTAATGTCAACGCTCTCATCGCCGGGATTATATAATTCAAACCAATCATCATACTCTCCAATATTATCATGTAACACCGAATCATTTGAAGCAAGTATTTCATTGATAACAATTTTGGGAGGGGCATAATTTATTGGATAAGAATCCCATTCACCAAAAGCAGGATATCGACTAATTTTACCATTAACATCTGTTGCTTCCACATAATATTTAACCTGGTCAGTATTTTCCTGGTGTGGTATTATTGCTGTATATACAAAATCAGCGGCCTCTTCATCAACATCAATACCACTATCATTCATTGCTATTTCCCGGATTGTATTTCCAACTTTATAAAACAGATTTACACTATTAACTTCGTCAATATCAACAACCAAATGAGAAATTGTTACCGAATCAGATTCAGATGGCAATAAAGGTGAACGACTAACCTGTTTAATAAAGGGTCCGATTTCTTCTAATTGCTCCAAGGCAGAATTTCTACGAATGGTAATATACTCTTTCAAGCCGTATTTAACATTAGTACCAGCTAAACCATGATGAAAAGCAATTTCGAAATTTAAAGTACTCCATTCCCAAAATGGATCATTAACAAGAGTCTCCCGAATCATATTTGCTGTTCTGTCGATTTCCGGCTCCATTGCTTCCAAAGAAAAAGGATACATGCAGAGCAACATCAGATAATGAGTATACCGATTGCGATACTCCGGTTCTGCAAGTAGATTTAAAATCATAGGCCTGGGTCTTTCTGGGGTTGGGCTCCAATTATAAACATTTTGATAAGCCACATCCATATCTTTCGGGTACCAATAAGTACCAAGACTACCATCAAAATCATGAGGTATATGTTTAAAACGGTCAGAAACTATATCATGATACATATAAAAATTTTTGGCCAGCACCCAGTAATCATCCCAGGCGCCAAGCAATACATTGCAGGCCGTAGACATGAGCATTTCATCAACATCAAAAACCTTTTCAATTTCTTCTTTGAAATTATCTTCCGGTGTATTATTCAGAACATTAATGAACTCAAGAATATCAGAATTATCAGAAGTCTCTTCGTTAGTTGTCAATTCATAACCACCTGAACCATTTATAAAAGAGGCGCCATCACATTTATACAAATCCCCGTTATCATCTCCAAAACGCGTTTCCAATAATACTTTGTCAATATCTTCATAATTTGCAAAAAGACCACGATAATCACCATTAATATATAATTTTGTATAGCCAACTCTTGCAGCATCTACTCCCATTAAACGAAATAAATCTGTACAGGTTTTTGCTCTCATTAAATGAGGATCCTGAAAATCACAATTAAGATTAATTTTACGCAGACTATAAAATTCCCGATCATCATGACCAAAGGCACGAAATGAAATTTTAAAAGATTTCTTATTTGTATGTCTTGCCGCTGCTCCCCGTAACCGAATACCAACCTCTTCAATATTTTGAAGTGGAATAGTAGGACTTTCATAAGTCATATCTGCCAATAAATATGTATTATTACTAATTTGATTTATTAATAAATCATAATCACTATCTGACATGGTAATACAAATAGTTGAAATAGTAAGTGGATCAAGTATCATTTGGGCATTAATGTAATCAGAGTCTGTAATTTCATCTCTTATTATGTATTCCATCCAAGCCGGACTGTTTTCCGCCCGTAAATTCAACACAAGTAATAAAACTATGTATATAATATTTACAATATTTTTATTACTTTTTCCATGTACTCTATTTTTCATTTTTATTCCTTAATTACAACATTTTTAGTTTTAATCAGAATCTGTTCTCTGTATATCCACAGTTGTAATTAAACCTCCAACGTATTTTAAAATTCCAGTTCTGTCATGCTGAAGTGACATTTCATCATCTTCTATGTTTATATATTGGATAACCATTCTCAGCGGTTCTTTTATCACCGATACATGAACGTACCCTTTTTTTGACGAATGGTTTAACGATCCTGTATTGAGCAGGACGGCACCGGTAGGCTCAAAACCGGGAAAAGATTTTCTCCCATACCTATGATTTGTAGCACAAAGTACCAGATCACATTTCCTTAGCAAAATCAATTTCAAATCCCGATTTCCAATATCATCAATCCAATGACCTGATCTTGCATGAGCAGCAACAATTATTATATCTTTTGAACTCTTTTCAATATTTTGAAGTGTTGTTAATAAATACTGTCTGGAATCTTCCCTAAATGCCAATTTATCATCTTCAGGTTGGTCAGAAAAATGTAACTGGATCAGATGAATTATATATCCATTGACATCTATTTTTGCATAATACTCACAACCATTATTACACATTTCAACATTTTCATTTTGATGAAAGTCAAAATCAGTCAACATACGACCGCCTGCACCCCAATCATCTTTCCCATTACCATAAAACTCATTCTCATTACCGGCAATATTGGGATAAAAATTTTGTCTCCACCACTGGTTTGCTTTAACTGTTTCAAAAAAACTGCTATCCAAATCCTTTTTCAGATGATTACCCAATCCAATCACAAACTGATCATTTCGCTCGGCAACCCAATTCATCATTTTGGCATTTTCAGTACTGAATTTAAGCGAGTCATCAACATTATCATTCATGATAGCAAAACTAAACTCCGAAATTTTCTCCAATTCCTGAAAGGAACCGATTTCTAATAATAACATGGGTTGAGTTATTGATTTTTTGCCACAACTCATGGAAATTGTAGCAATTATCATCAAAACCATGATATTCATTGTTATTTTTAATAGGGTAATACTTTTATTGAACATCTTTAATTACAACCACTGACCATATTTATTACATTAAAATAATTAAAATTGACAAAAAATAACATGTTCTTAATTTATTCTTAAACCTTATTAGTTATCTGGAAATAATTTTACTGACAGGTAGAGGAGAAGTTTATTCTCTTTGAAATAATTGTATCGTATCAATATTTGAAATATCAAATTGTATCGAAACCTATAGACTTTTTCTAAAATTTCAAAGATAAATATCGAAAAGATTCCCGTTACTATAAAATGCTGGTTAATTCATATATTTAGTTTTTTCAAAACAATTTTATTTTT
>JAOZSR010000047.1 GCA_029939575.1 Fidelibacterota bacterium | reverse complement strand
GAGATTCTTTCAGTCAAAAACCTGATTGTAAACATTCGTACCTCATTTAGAATGATAGCAAATTTACTTTTTACGAAATTGTCAATTTTAATATCACAAATCAGAAAGGATTATGAACAGTAATTAAGCCCATAACTTGTTATAAGTTTCAAACTTTACAATTTGTAGATTGTTTTTTATTTAATTCAAAAAGAAATCGTTTGGTAGTTGCTTATTGATATTTTTGCTGGATAATTTTTTTAGATAATTTTCAATTTTTGTGGCAATATCTTCTGGTAAATGATTAGAACTATCAATTTTCATTTCAGAAAAAGTTCCTACGAGAAAATCAATATTCTGTGAAATAAAATCTCTTTTTTCCACAAGGTTAACTTTATCTTCACTTTCCCAATATTCACCTTCGTCAATAACCTGGAGGTTTGGTATATATCGTTCTTTTATATATTTTAGGAGTTTTATTATTGTAATATGAATATCCGCAGGAGCAAATTGTGTTTTTACAAAGATCCATCTGGAATTTTCTCCCTGTTCTTCATTCTGATAGACAATATTTAATGGACTGCAAAGAGATCCTTTAGCATCAAAAAAGAAATTTAGGGTTTCACAATCATCATGAAGTCTGAGCCCTATCCCTTTTAATCCTAAGTAGCCCTTGATTTTTACACCATCACTTGTTTTTATCAATTTGGCGTCGGGAACTTTTCCCCAATCTTCATCCATTAATGTATAATCCCAGTTAAATACCTCTGCTATATTGACCAAATCAGAACAAAAATCTGATATCTCATCTTTGTTATTTAACTGCCCCATATAATTTATTGTAATTCCCATTTCAACCCTTTCATTATTTAAAGTTATAGGATAAAAAAGATTATATCAAATTTTAGTCTGAAAAAAAATAAAAAATTATCAAATTCCTTTTCAAAATTAAATTTTATAGTGATTTATATAAGTAATATTCCGAATTTTTTACTATAGGCACAATTCAAATTGTCGCTTTTGGAAATTTCTTTTAAAATAATCTACAATTTAAGGAATCCTGAATTTGATGGAAAAATCGTTAATGATCTTAAAAAGTGAAATAAAATATTTTAAAGCAATAAAAAAAATAGTAATTGATAATGACTTAATTATTTTATTAATTTTGGCTGATAATAGAAAACATTTGAGGTTTGAATGAAAAATAAAAGAATATACCTGGATCATAATGCTACGACACCATTGCATCCTGAAGTAATCAAAGCATTAATTGATTCAATGAAAATATATGGAAATCCTTCGAGTATGCACGAGGAGGGAAGATTAGCCAGGAAAGCAGTAGAGAACTCCAGAGAAATTATTGCTAATTTTATCGGTGCCAATTCCAATGAAATAATTTTTATGGGTAGTGGTTCGGAAGCAAATAATACTGTTTTGTCAATGTTAACATGTACAGGACGAAAATGTTTTAATATTTATAAAGGTCCACTGGAAATTATTACTACTACAATTGAGCATCCCTGTATTCTTGAATCATCGAAATGTTTGACTGATAAAGGGTTGCAAGTGAAATATCTTGATGTTGATAAACAGGGGAAAATTGATATTGAACAATTAAAAGAGAAATTAACTTCCAGCACAATCCTGGTATCAGTTATGATGGCAAATAATGAAATTGGAACTATTCAGGATATAAAATCCATTTCAAAGATAGTTCATGACAATGGATCATTATTTCATACAGATGCGGTACAGGCAATTGGAAAAATTCCTGTAAACGTTAGAGATCTGGATGTCGATTTTCTTACTCTCTCAGCACATAAAATTTATGGCCCGAAAGGTGTTGGAGCGTTATTTGTAAAAAACGGTGAGAATTTTTGTCCTTTAATATATGGTGGACACCAGGAGGGTGGCAGACGAGCAGGAACGGAAAATACTCTTGGTATTATTGGTTTTGGTAAAGCAATTGAAATGCGTGAAAAAGAAATGGCAGACGAAGCAAAAAGATTGCTCAATCTGAAATCGATTTTAAGGGAGGGAATAAAAAAGAATATTAAAGATGTCAATTTTATTGGACATCCTGTAGATTCTATTCCGGGGACATTGAATGTTTCATTTTGGGGATGTGAGGGAGAGGCAATTTTGTTATATCTTGATCTTGAAGGTATAGATGTTTCGACTGGTTCTGCATGTGCATCCGGATCTTTAGATCCTTCACATGTGATTTTGGCAACTGGAATTGATGTAGAATATAGTCACGGGTCAATAAGATTTAGCCTGGGAAGAGATACAACAAAAGAAGAAATTGATTATACAATTGAAGTATTGATACGTACAATAGAAAAACTCAGAAAAATGTCGACATTTTGCTAATTGTATAATGGATGAATGTAAAAACAAATATTGAAATAGATGAAGAAGAAGGTGAAAAATGGCTGATTTAAATTGGACATATACAGAAAATGTTAAGGACCATTTTATGAATCCCAGGAATATCCTTGATAACCTGGAAACTTATGAATATGATGGAAAAGGTCTTGCCGGGAATAAAAAATGTGGTGATGAGATGCTTTTGGTTATTAAAATTGATAAAGAAAAACAAATCATTACTGATTGTAAGTGGAAAACTTTTGGTTGTGCCAGTGCTATTGCCAGCACTTCAAAACTTTCTGAAATGGTCATCGGTATGAAAATAGAAGATGCTTATAAACTTACACCAAAAGATATCACTGCAGAACTTGGTGGTTTACCTGATAATAAAATTCATTGCTCTGTTCTTGGCGATAAAGCTCTTCGCACTGCTATTGATGATTTTTATAAAACTCATGGAATGAAAGAAAAAGTGACAACAGAAGAAGCGGTTGTTGTTTGTAATTGTATGCATGTTACTGATCATGATATTGAGGAGGCAGTTCTTGAAGGGGCACGGAATTATCAAACATTGCAGGAAATGACAAAAATAGGGACAGTGTGTGGTGAATGTAAAGACGAGTCCATTGCCTTAATGAACCAATATATTAAACAATATTTCAAAAAATAGTTGGCTAAAGTAATAATTATGTATGTTAATTCTTGCCCTTGTAATTTAGTAATATTAAATTAGCCTGCTTTTTAACAATGGGATGTCGTCCAACGGCAGGACACCGGCCTCTGGAGCCGACTATCGGGGTTCGAATCCCTGCATCCCAGCAAAATTTTAAGGCGCATTCGTCTAGTGGTTAGGACGCTGGTTTCTCAAGTCGGTAACAGGGGTTCGACTCCCCTATGCGCTACAAACAAATTAAAAAAAATTATGAAAAAACTATTATTTTTATCTGCTATTCTTCTTTCTTTTGTCCTTGCAAAAGAAACAACTTATCAATTGAAATCAAATATTCATTATTATTCCGAATCAATGAATCAATCTGATTCCTATATCAATCAGCAATGTGTTTTAGATATTTATTATCCCGATAATGTTGAAAACTTTCCCACTTTGGTTTGGTTTCACGGTGGTGGTTTAACAGGTGGTGACAAATTTATTCCCGAAGGATTAAAAAACCGGGGAATCTGTGTGGTTGCAGTTAAATACCGTCTTTATCCAAAAATTAAATGTCCTGTATATATTGAAGATGCTGCAGCAGCTGTGGCCTGGACTTTTGAAAATATTGCATCTTATGGTGGTAATCCTGAATTGATTTTTATCAGTGGACATTCTGCCGGTGGTTATCTAACCAGTATGGTTGGTTTGGATAAAAAATATTTAGCCAAATATAATATTGATGCTGATAAAATTGCCGGATTAATTCCTCTGAGCGGACATACAATTACTCATTTTACTGTCCGAAAGGAGAGAGGAATTGATGGAAAACAACCGATTATAGATGAACTTGCTCCGCTTTTTTATGTACGTTCCGATGCTCCGCCACTATTACTCATTACCGGTGACCGTGAACTTGAGTTACTTGGTCGATATGAGGAAAACGCCTATATGATGCGTATGATGAAGGTTGCAGGACATCGGGATACACGACTTTTTGAACTTGACGGCTATGGCCATGATATAGTTGAACCGTCACTAAGATTGATTCTTAATGAAATTAATAGGTTAGCGCCGTAATACGAGTTTCTTCTACAAAAATCTGCATTAACAACAAATAAAATCATAGATTTAAATATTTTGTGTCAATATCCGGGTGATAATGATAAATAATACTGGTTTGGACTTGAATATAGAATTATTACTGATATTTCCGAGTTACTTTGTCGAGGATGATTCAGTAAAGGAGTTTTCTTAAAAATCAAGTAACACACTATTTGTCATAGAGTTACAAATATCATCAAAAAGCGACATTATAGACATCTTCAACATTACTATCATAATCCATCTTATTGAAGAATTTCATTAGGAAATTATCTATGTTATTTCGAAGATTTTCAATACTACTAAATCCCAACTCAATTGCGTAATCTAAGGCTTCCTTCAACCTGGCAATGAACATAATGTCGATAAATTCCATAAGCGATATTTCTTGTAATTCCTGATAGATATTCAATACTAATTGACCAATGGATTTACTCTGTTTTTCCATTTCCCTGACAATTTATAGAGTTCTTTCCAGGTTTCACTGCCAACAGGGATTTCACGCTGCTCTTTGTTCTTTTGTAATCTTTTTCTACCAATTTTGAATTTGAAGTCTAATGGAATTGATACAACTCCATTATAAAAAGCCATGACAATATTTTGAAAACCATAATAATATTTTTGCTCACTATGATCAAAAAACCAAGCAACAAAATCGGCTTTTTTCCCTGACTTTTCCTTTTTTGTATCATCAATAATTATTTTGTTGTCCTGAATATTTCCCGAATGCAATGACATTGACATGCGACTTACTCTCGATAATAATCTACACCATTTCCTATTGTAATTATTGATAAAATCGTTTAGAGGTGTTTTATACTTGGCTAAACACAATGTTTGCAAAGCCCCATTAATCGATTGGCCTTTTTCAATTATTGTTAGAAAATATACATGTAACAATTCTGTTGTACTTATACCTCGTTTTTTGATAAAACCTAATTCTTTTAGAAATTGGTTTAATTTTAACTTTCGGAATAGTTCTGATAAAGTGGATTGTTGAAGTTTTTGAACTTTTACCTGGTTTAATTTCTTGCTAAATGCTAACTTCATAAAACGCCTCATTTTTTGTTATTTTTTAAATCATTATAATTTAAGAAATTGAGGCGTTTTTTCAAATACTTTTATTTTGTTTAATCCATATTTTTCAATCTGTTAGGCAACTCGGAAATATCAGTTCCAAATCAAAAATGCAGCAGGTTCCGGAAATAAGTACAAAATTCACAGAAATAATTAAAAAAAGTGAATAAGAAAATTATGTATTTTGGAAACAGATGTTGCTTTATCTTAATTTTATTCCTATTATTTAATTGGAAATTTTAAAAGGAGTAAAAATTATGAAAAAACCTGATGGAATATTACTGGAAACCGGTACTAATGAAATGGAACTTTTAGTAATAATAATTGATGGACAATTATTTGGGATAAATGTTGCGAAAGTAGTTTCTATACAGAAACATGATGAAGAATTAGTGACAAAAATTCCACAATCTGATTCTAATATTATTGGTATGCTCCTTTATCGAAAAAATACAATTCCGTTTATTAACTTGGCAAATATCTTAGGGAAAAAACAATCTGAGAATGATGAAAATGATATTGTAGTTGTAACAGAATTTAATAATACAATAAATAGTTTTAAAGTTCATGGAGTTGACCGAATACATAGAATATCCTGGACAAAGTTAACACCTTTGAACTCAATGATAAGTAATAGTTCTCTTATTATCGGATCGGTTTGTATTGATTCCAAAGATATTTTGGTTTTAGATTTGGAGCACATACTTGCCACTTTATTTCCCAGACTGACTCTGGAAAAATTAACTGACGATACCGTCCAGGAAACAAAAATAATTAAAAGAGATAAAATTAAAATTTTATTTGCTGAAGATTCTGACCTTATTCGTCGGGGAGTTGTTAATGCCCTGACAACATCCGGAATAAAAAATATTCATAGTTTTAGTGATGGACAAATTGCCTATAATTATATAAAGAAAAACAAAGATGAAATAGCTAAAGATATTGAGCATACAATAGTAATAACAGATATTGAAATGCCGGAAATGGACGGCTTATCATTATGTAAGAAAATTAAAACGGACTCTGTTCTATCTGATATTCATGTCATTATGTTTTCAAGCCTGATAAATGTGCAGATGATCGAGAAGTGTAAGAGCATAGGAGCTGATAATTATATAACTAAACCTGAAATAAATAAATTAATTCATATCCTTGATCAATATTGTGATTCCTGATAAACAACCTATGGGTTATTTAAGGTAAATCCGATTTTTCTAAAGAATCAAATTATTATAGAATATATATTTTAAGAATTTTGGGGAAAAGCATTATATTTTAAAATTTTAACTAATATCTGATAAAAAATGATAACATGTCATTTTTTTGTCCGGTAGCCAAAATACAGATCTGAATTTATGGGAAGGCTTTTGGATAAAAAATATATTATACAGGAAACCGTCAAATTCGTAAAAAAGGAACTTTCAGGTGCTGAAACCGGCCATGACTGGTTTCATATCGATCGTGTTTGGAAATTGTCTACCAGGATTGCTGAAACAGAGAATGTGGATTTATTTATAGTTGAACTGGGAGCATTATTGCATGATATTGCGGACTCCAAATTTTATGACGGAAATGAAGAAATTGGGCCTCAAAAAGCTAAAGAATTCCTAAAGTCTCTTGAAATAGAAAATAATATTATTGAGCATATTGTGAATATTATCAGGAATATTTCTTTCAAAAGTTCAAATAATGAACAAAAATTTAATTCTATGGAATTTCAGGTTATTCAGGATGCGGATAGATTAGATGCTATAGGTGCAATTGGAATAGCAAGAGCCTTTAATTTTGGCGGATATAAAAATAATGAAATCTATGATCCTGAAATTAAACCAGTTATATTTATGTCAAAAGAAGAATATAAAAAAAGTAACACAACTACAATTAATCATTTTTATGACAAACTTCTTTTGCTTAAAGATAAAATGAATACCGAAGCCGGAAAAAACATGGCAAAAAAGCGACATGATTTTATGGAAAAGTTTCTTTATGAATTTTATAATGAGTGGAATGGAGAGTTGTAAGAAATAATTAATAAAAAATGGAGATGGTAATGAACAAAACAAAATTATTTATAGGCTTTATTACAATATTCCTGATATCATCAGGCTTATTTGCTCAAAAGAGGCCTTTGATGCGTTTCCCTGATGTTCATGATAATAATATTGTATTTGTTTACGGTGAGGATATTTGGTCAGCGCAGATAACAGGAGGAAAGGCGAGACATCTTACTTTTCATGATGGTGAGGAAAGATTTCCAAAGTTTTCACCCGATGGAAAACAAATAGCATTTACCGGTGAATATGATGGTAATAGTGATGTTTATATAATGAATAGTGATGGAGGTGATATAAAACGGGTTACTTTTCATCCTGGTTATGATGAAGTAGTAGGATGGCATACACAAAAAAATAAAATTATTTTCTGCTCAGCACGTCATAGTTTTTCTCGCTTTTACCGTTTATTTCTAATATCACCGGACGGATCAGGACTGGAAGAATTAATTATGCATGAAGCTGTCCAGGCAAGTTTTTCTCCGGATGGAAAACAGGTTGCCTATAACCGTATTTCCAGGGAAAGCAGAACCTGGAAACGATATAAGGGAGGTACTGCTCAGGATATATATTTATACGATTTTAAAACCAGAAAAGATCAAAAGTTAACAAAATTTAAAGGTACTGACAGAATCCCGATGTGGATTGGAGAGAAAATCTATTTCAGTTCTGATCGTGATCGGGTTTTAAATATTTATTCCTATGACGTAAATACAAAAGAAATAGCACAGGTAACTTTTCATACAGAATACGATATCCGGCGTCCCAGTCAAGGCTCTGATAAAATTATTTATGAACTGGGAGGCGATCTGTGGATATTAAATGTCTCTACAAATAAAACAAAAAAAATTCCGGTTGAAATAAATATCGATCCTGCTGAAACCAGACCCTATTTGACAAAGGTTGATGATCTAATCACAGGTTATGATTGTTCTCCCTCTGGGAAAAGAGCATTAATAGTAGCCAGGGGAGAGGTTTTTACAGTTCCGGAAAAAGATGGTGAAATCAGAAATTTAACCAGAGATTCCGGCTCCCGTGATAAAAATGCAGTCTGGTCTTATGACGGAAAAACGATTGCTTACATTTCTGATAAAAGCGGTGAATATGAAATCTATCTCACCAATCAATTCGGGGATGGGAAGGCAATTAAATTAACTAATCTTAATAAAGGATATATTCAAAATCTCCGCTGGTCTCCTGATAATGGAAAAATTGCCTTTGCCGATCAGAATTTGTGCTGTTATTACATAGATATAAAATCAGGAAAAATTACAAAAGTGGATCAGGCCCATTTTGAAAATATTGATGTTTCTCTTGATGTAAAACCTATCTATGATTTTTCCTGGTCTCCTGACAGCCGGTTTATTACTTATTCTAAAATGGATAAGGATTTGGTTAATAAAATATACATTTATTCTCTTGAAGGAAAAAAAGCCTATTGTGTAAGTAACGGGACATTCAATGATTTTAATCCTGTTTTCACTAAAGACGGTAACCATCTTTTATTTATTTCGAATCGTATTTTTGATCCTGTCTTTTGTGATTTTGAATGGGAAATGGTTTATAAAAATGTTGCCGGAATATATGCTTTGACCTTAAAAGAAAATGGCGGACTTCTTTTGCCATTTCAAAGTGATGAAGAAGATGAGAATGAAGAATCTAAGCCCCATAAAAATGATAAAGATGAAATTAAAGTAGAGATCGATTTTAACGGTCTTTCTGATCGTATCGAACCTTTGCCACTTCCAGGTGGAAATTATCGCTCCCTGGCTGTTAATAAGGATGCTATTTTCTATATTAATGCGAACAATGGAGATTATAATCGATTCGAATATCGTAAGAAAAGTCCGAAGACTCTTTATTCTTATGAAATTAAAGAAAATGAAGAAAAAACCATTATTGAAAAAATCGATGATTATAAATTATCATCAAATGGTTTAAAAATAATATATAAAATTAAAAATCAAATTGGAATAATTAATACCAGTACTGAAAATTCAAAGGGCAATTTGCTTAATTTAGACGAGTTAAAAATGTGGATCGAGCCAATTGCTGAATGGAATCAAATTTTTAATGAAGCCTGGCGTATGGAACGGGATTTTTATTATGAACCAAATATGCATGGAGTAGATTGGAATGGAATGAAGAAAAAATATGGTAGCCTTATTCCATTTGCCTCTTGCAGACAGGATATTCGTTTTATTATTGGAGAACTTATAGGTGAATTAAATACCTCTCATACTTATGTTTATGGAGGTGATAAACAGGAGGAAGCAAAAAGTATTAACATTGGAATGTTGGGAGTAGATTGGGAAATAGACAAAAACAATAATCGTTATCGTTTTAAAAAAATATATAGAGTTGCTGATTGGACTAGAAAAATATATCCTCCTTTGACAGGTTCCGGGATGAAGATTAAAACCGGAGATTATATTTTGCAGGTTAATGGAGAAGAAATTACTGCTGATAAAAATATCTATAGTTATTTTCAAAATTTAGCCAATAAACAGGTTAAATTAGTTATAAATGATTCTCCAAAACATAAAGGTGCATCTGAAATTATAGTAAAAACACTAAAAAGCGAAAAGACTTTAAGATATCTTGATTGGGTTGAGCATAATCGAAAATTGGTTAACCAAAAATCCAACGGACAAATCGGGTATTTACATTTACCTGATACATATACCGGATCAACACGAGAATTTCCAAAATATTTTTATTCTCAATTACGGAAAAAGGGTATAATTGTTGACGGCAGATTTAATGGTGGTGGACTTGATCCGGATATTTTTCTAAGAAGGTTGGATAAGAATATTTTATCCTATTGGACTCGTCGCTATTCTCATGATCAAACAAGCCCGCAAATGGCTACAAGAGCACATCTTGTTTGTTTAACTAATAAACAGGCAGGTTCAGGTGGAGATATGCTTCCTAGTGAATTTCAGCAAAAAAATATGGGTCCGGTAATCGGAACACGTACATGGGGTGGATTGGTTGGAGTATCAATGTTTATTGATCTGATTGATGGCGGCGGCATTTCAGCTCCGGATTATCGAATTTATAATCCTGAAGGAAAATGGATAGTTGAAAATGAAGGCGTACAACCTGATATTGTTGTTGACCTTGACCCGGCAGAAGTTGCTGACGGATATGATGCTCAACTGGAAAAAGGTATTGAAGTATTGCTGAAAAAAATTAAAGCAGAACCAAGAAATTGGCCTGAACATGAACCGTTTCCTGTTGATAAGTGATATTAGTTACTATCCCTGTAATCATGGAGTTAGTACTGTTCAATTAAAGTTGTCGTATATTGATTATAATTGAAGTTTAAAGGAGTTTCTTAATGGAAAATTCAAGGATTAGTCGCCGAAATTTTTTGAAATTAATGGGATGTTTATCTGTTTTGCCTATAACTGGTTGTGCAAATTTAATAAAAACCAGCAAATCAAAACGTCCAAATATTTTATTTATAATGTCCGATGATCATGCATATCAGGCTATTAGTGCTTACTCTGATAAACTGATAAAGACACCAAATATTGACCGTATTGCAAAAGATGGCATGCTCTTTACCAATGCCTGTGTTACCAACTCCATTTGTGCTCCTTCCAGGGCAACAATGTTAACTGGAAAACACTGCCACATTCATGGAAAAATTGATAATCGAATGCCTTTTGATTCCTCACAGGTAACCTTTCCCCAGATCATGCAGGAAAATGGATATGAAACTGCAATGTATGGGAAATTACATTTTGGAAACAATCCCAAAGGTGTAGACGATTTTATGATTTTGCCCGGTCAGGGTAATTATATTAATCCGGTGTTTATTACAAAAGATGGAGAAAAGAAATTTACAGGTTATGTAACTGATATTATTACAGATTTAACAATTAATTGGTTAGATCAGAAGCGAAACAAAGAAAAGCCCTTTTTAATGATGTATTTTCATAAAGCTCCACATCGTCCCTGGTGGCCAAGCCCTGAAAAATTCAAAGAATTTTCAACGAAAACATTTCCTGAACCGGAAACATTATTCGATAATTATGAGAATCGGGGAACTGCTGCAAAAACTGCAGAAATGAATCTTTTGACTCACATGAAATATGGTCATGATTCCAAAATCAGACCAGAAACAATTAAAGAAATGGGTGAAATTACTCCAAATGTTCCACCTGTAATATTCAATGGGACTGATGGTTTTACTAGTTCCTATCGTCGTACAAACGATGAACAAAAATCAAAATACGACCCAACAATAGATGCTATTAATGAAGATTTTAAAACTAACTGGCCAACAATGACTGATAAGGAAAAAATGAGTTGGAAATATCAACGTTATATGCAGGATTATCTGGGCTGTATTTCTTCAGTTGATGACAATGTTGGGCGTGTTTTGGATTATCTCAATGATAGTGGCCTGGATAAAAATACTATTGTAGTTTATACTTCAGATCAGGGATTCTATTTAGGTGAACATGGTTGGTTTGATAAAAGATTTATTTATGACGAATCATTCAAAATGCCATTACTTATTAAATGGCCAAATGTAATTAAACCAGGAACAACCAATGATGAAATGGTCCAAAATCTGGATTTTGCTCAAACTTTTTTGGAAGCAGCCGGAATCTCGGCTCCAAAAGATATGCAAGGCGAAAGTCTTATGCCATTATTAAAGAATAATAGAAAAGATTGGACCCGTAAAGCTGTTTATTATCATTACTATGAATATCCCGGCTGGCATATGGTAAAAAGACATTATGGAATAGTGACAAAAGAATATAAACTGGCTCATTTTTATTATGATGTTGATGAGTGGGAATTATATGACAGGAAAAATGATCCTCAGGAATTAAATAATGTATATAATAACCCCGATTATGCTGATATTGTAAAAAAACTAAAAACAGAATTGGCTGAATTGAGAAAAAAGTATAAAGATTCAAAGGAATTGGATCAGAAATTTTTAGAAATGAGTTCATAATAAATTTGGAGGATCAAATGAAAAAACATATATATATTTTTTTAATTATGATAGAAGTATTATTCACTTTATCATGCAATAACCAATCAGGAAAAACTATGAAGAAAAATATTGTATTTACACCACCAATAAGCCATGAAGAAGCTAGTCTATGGGCTGACAGCATGGTTTCAAAAATGACCTTAGAAGAAAAAGCCTCATTAATCGGAGGACGTGAGATTTTTTATACTGAGGAAATTCCCAGGTTAAACATTCCAAAAGTACTTTTTGCCGATGCTACCCAAGGTGTGCATATACGTGATAAATTCGGGAAGTATGTATTTGAACCTGCTCTTGAAAAATCCACAGCTATGCCTTGTCCGATTTTACTCGCTTCAACCTGGAATAAAAAACTCTCCGGCGAATATGCAAAAGCAATCGGCGAAGAATGCAAGGCAGGCGCCATTCCTGTATTATTAGGTCCGGGTATGAATATATACCGATTATCTCAGTGTGGTCGAAATTTTGAATATTTTGGTGAAGATCCGTTTTTGGCAGCTCGCATGATTGAAAATTATGTTGTAGCATTACAAAATACCGGTACAATTGCAACCTTAAAACATTTTGTAGCCAATAACACAGATTTTTACAGAAGACGGAGTAATTCAATTTTAGATGAACGAACTTTACATGAAATCTATCTTCCGGCTTTTAAAGCCGGAATTGATGCCGGAGCAATGGCTGTAATGACCGCCTACAACCTGGTTGATGGTGAATGGGCGGGACAAAGTAAAGAAGTAATAAACGATTTGTTAAAGGAAAAATTGGGTTTCAAATGGCTTGTAATGACTGATTGGTGGAGTGTTAACGACGGACAGAAAGTTATTCAATCAGGTCAGGATCTGGAAATGCCATCCAGTGATGCCACCAAAAATGCTGTAGAACTTGTGAAAGATGGAAAAGTTAAGGAAAAAGAAATTGATCGAATGGTTCACAGTATTTTAAAAACTCTGCATGCAATCAAAGGATATGGACGAAAAAAAGATAATGAATTATTGAAAAATTTCCCTGACCATGAACAAACAGCTCTTGCTGTGGCAAGAGAAGGTGTTATTCTTCTTCGAAATAAGAATAATATATTACCAATTAATAGAAATAAAGTTGATAATATAGTTTTAACCGGTGATTATGCTGACAAAGTTGCTCATGGTGGTGGAGCAGCACAAGTTGAAGGCTATAATAACATACCACTAAATATTGCTCTTGAAAAGGAATTCGGTGATAATCTCAACTGTCTTCCTGAAGCAACTGATAAAGAGATTAAGGACGCATCAGTTGTACTTTTAAGCATTGGTACTTTTGATAGTGAAGGCTGGGATCGTTCCTTTGATCTACCAAAAGAAACCCTGAAAATAATTGACAGAGTTTCTTCACTGAATAAAAATACTGTTGTTATTGTTAATACCGGCAGTGGTGTAAATATGTCACCATGGAGAGATAAGGTAGCTGCAATTTTATATGCCTGGTATCCCGGACAAATCGGGAATTTGGCAACTGCAGAAATTCTTAGTGGAAAAGTAAATCCGTCAGGAAAATTGCCAGTTACGATTGAAAAGGATTTCAAAGATTCTCCGGCTGCTGATTATCTCCCTGAAGGTGAAAAACTTTATTATGATTGGCCTGGAGAAGCAGAAAATTCTTTTCCGGTTTGGGATTTGAAATATAATGAAGGAATTTTTGTTGGTTATCGCTGGTATGAAGCGAAAAAAATTGAGCCACTTTATCCCTTTGGATTTGGATTATCCTATACTGATTTTGAATATAGTAATCTTAAAATTAATAAGGAGAGTTTTACTGAAAATGATGAAATCAGAATTTCCTTTGATATTACAAATACCGGGAAATATGATGGAATGGAAACAGCACAACTTTATGTATCAGATATAGAATGTACACTGAAAAGACCTTTAAAAGAATTAAAAGGATTTGAAAAAGTAGAACTTGAAATCGGAGAAACAAAAACTGTTGAAATCATTCTAACCAAAGAAGATTTTTCTTTTTATGATTCTGAGAAAAAGAATTGGGTAACTGAGCCCGGACAATTTAAAATCTTAATTGCAAGCAGTTCTGCTGATATTCATCTTTCCGGAATTATTCATATGAAATAGGTTTGCTTAAGTATGACCATTCCGTAAAAAGTAAATTTGCTGTCATTCTCGTATATTAAAAGCACCCTGGTTCTTTGAAAAAAGAAAAATAATAGAAATCCATATAATTTAATATTGTTTTTATTTTATTCTGAATTAAGCATGAATGTTTACAATCAGGTTTTTGACTGAAAGAATCTCCTACAATTATCGACGAGATTCTTCGTTGCTACGCTGCCTCAGACTATGTCCGGCTTTCGACGGAAAGACAGCTTCGAACCTTTTTACGATTCCATCATTATTATTATTTCAAATATTCAGAATTGATTTTATATGTATCATATTTGTCAAATTTATTATATTTTATTTGATTTTTTAGTTTCGTAACATATTTTTCACCTAACTCACAATATTGGTCAAGATGTTTAATAATTTTATATGGATTGTCTGTTTTTGCACGGATATTTCTAAAATCCCTGTAGGGTCCGCCCTTAGCCAAAATTCCGAAATAATCATTTATCGATTCTGATATAGTGCTATATTTTTTCACATATATATGTTTGCCATTACGAGTGCCCTGGGTCTTAATACGTGGCTCATTTGAATCAAAAGACCATACACCAAAAACATTACTACCCTCTATAAAAAATCTGGATGTGCCCCAGCCACTCTCAATAGAAGCCTGACCAAGAACAATACTTACGGGATGAGTAATTAACCTTTTTTCCAAATCTTTTAGATCATCTGAGCCATACTCCTCCATAATTTGCACCAGGTATTCCTGTTCTTTTTCGTCAGGTGCGGATTTTAATGAAATTGCTTTTACTTTTTCCAGTTTTTGCTGATACTCATATTTTGATATCAAAATCGCCGGTAATACCAGATCAATAAATTTTGCCTTTTTCTCTTTAATAGGTAAATCCGCCAAAGACAGTACGTTTTTATAATCTACGGGATTAACCAGATTACTCGTAATTGATTCAATATCATCTATAGATTTTATTTTTTTTGTTATTATCTCTATATTTTTACTGACAGATACTGTTTGGCTCTGACGGGTCTTATACACATCTAATAAATACACTCCTGCTAAAAATATACTAACAAGCGTAAGAATAAATATTGTTTTTGCTTTCATTGTTGAAATTTCCTTTCATCTAAACTGTTCATTCAAAATATGAAAATTCAAAATAGTCAATATTAGACTCAATGTCAAATATTTGGATTAATTACACAAAGCACGACAGAAACTCATTTACCCTTTAAAACTATTAAAGGAGAGAATCGTTTGGTATAAAACCAGTCACTCCCCCCAAAAAAAATGCCCTGATTTTTTTTCCTCTGTGGTACTTGCAATTATGCTCATTTAACACGAAGTTACAACATGAAAAATAAAACAAAAACTTTGACGAACAAACAACCGGTAAAAACAACCGGCACTTCTCTGTTTTTACTCTGTTTTCTGATTATTAGCAGTTTAATAACAAACTGTCAGAAACAGCCCAGAATACCGGAGTTAACTGAAATTTCATGGATAAAAAATTATAATTATAAAACTGAAAATATATTTCCAGTTAAAACTTCGGGGAAAATCCCAGGCCCCAGGATTTCAGTTACTATTGGAGAAGAATCTCAATATTGTCTTCTGGACTTTAATAAACAGGGATTAATAATTAGTGAAAATGCCTATAAAAGTCTGAAGTTTGAGCCAGTTCATCTTGTTAATTCATTTTCCGGTAATGATGAAATGTTGTTAGAGGCCGGATACCTTGAAAATGTTAAAATTCTGGATTTAGAATACGAAACAATATACGCCTCTATTGTCAAACACAGTAAAACAAAATTTTCAGAGAAAGGTGTTATTGGCCCGGAATTCCTCTTTAACAACTGCTTTACTCTGGATCTAAAAAACGGAATCTGTGCATTTTCTCAGGATATCGAATCGATAAATCTTCCGGATCAAAACCTAATTACCTTAAAAGATTTATCATCTCAAGACAATATACCTTTTAAATTCTATGGAAATATTAATAATTCTAAAACATTGATGGCAATCTCCACAACCAAAAGAAAATCACAAATTAGTCCGGAGTTATTGCAACAACTCTCTGGATCTTCTTATAAAAAAGAATTCAGCATAGATACATTAGAAATTAATAATAAAATCTTTATTAATGTTCTCTGTAATGTTAACCCTGATATTGCTCAGGATTTCTATGCAGAAGAGCCTTTACATTTTTTAATAGGTTTGAATGTTTTAGAAAAAAGCCTGTTGACTATTAATTTTAAAAAAGAGCTTATGCTTTTAGAATAAGGTTTCCATTACCAAGTCAATATTTATTTGCATATTTTTAAAAAGAATATTATAATTTATTGTATAATAATTTGAATTCAAAATATCGGTAGAAAATGATAAAAGAAACAAAAATTGATTCATTAACAAATTTTGCCGGAATTCTATCCTGGATTTTTAGCCCACTGGTTCTTATCCCAATATCCTACGCTGTATTAATGTTGATAAATAATATCGAAGGTAAGCATTTTGTAGTAATATTTACACTCATTATCTTTGTTACTGTCATTATTCCCTTAATTTTGCTATTATTCATGAAAGCCCGGGGCGAAACCTCAAGCATTGATATTCCTGAAAGAGAAAAAAGATTTAAACCTTTCCTGGTATGTTCAATTTGCTATTTGTTTTTGTTCTTTATCCTAATAGAGTTAAAAATCCCGCGGCAGGTTATCATTTTAACCTGGGCTTACTTTTTTAATATAATTATTGCATCTATAATTACCAGGTTCTGGAAAATTAGTATTCATGGAATGTCAGCCGGCAGTCCATTGGCTGCAATTGCACAGACAATTTCACCCATTTTTAATTTTGGCTGGGTACTATTACCAATCTTATTATTTGCCAGGGTAAAAGTAAAAGCCCATACACCTATGCAGGTTATTTGTGGATTCGGTTTAGGTTTTATTTTAACATTCATTCAATTTAAAATTATTGGAGTATAATGATGAAAAATGTTTTAGCCATAATTTTAGGCGGCGGAAAAGGCTCACGACTATACCCTTTAACCAAAATACGGGCAAAACCAGCGGTTCCATTGGGAGGAAAATTTCGCCTGATTGATATTCCTATAAGCAACTGTATTAATAGTAATATAATGAAGATGCACATATTAACCCAGTTTAATACCCACTCACTGCATCGTCATATTTATGACACTTATAGATTAGGGCAATTTTCCGGTGGTTTTGTAAATATTTTATCAGCTGAGCAAACTGAAGAAAACCAGTCCTGGTATCAGGGTACAGCAGATGCAGTCCGCCAGAATATCCAATATATTAAGGGTGCAAATACAAAGTATTCATTAATTTTATCCGGTGATCATTTATACAGAATGGATTATAGAAAATTTTTTGACTTTCATTATAAAAAGAATGCCGGTCTAACCGTTTCGGTAAAACCTGTATCAAGAGAGGAAGCATCGGATTTTGGCATTTTGCAAACCAATAAGCAAGGACAGATCATTCGCTTTGTAGAAAAACCAGAACAAGATAAACTTGATGACTTAAAATCCCCGGGACTACCAGAAGCAACTCCCTTTCTGGCATCAATGGGAATTTATTTCTTTAATACTGAAAATTTATTATTTGAATTAGAAAAAAACACCAATGTAGATTTTGGTAAACATATTATTCCATCTATCATAGAAAAAGAAAAAGTTTTCGCTTACAAATTTGAAGGTTACTGGAAAGACATTGGAACAATAAAAGCTTTTTATGATTCTAATCTTGAAATTGCCTCTATTCATCCACCATTTACATTTTTTGATGAAAACGCTCCATTTTATACACATCCACGATATTTGCCGGGAACCAGGGTTGAAAACAGTCAAATAGACCATGCCCTGATAAGTGACGGATCCTATATTATGGATACCACTGTCTCCAAGGCTGTAATAGGATTAAGAACAATTATTAGAAGTCATTCATCAATCCAGGAATCTATATTAATGGGTGCCGATTATTTTGATATTATAGAAAAAAGAGCCGAAATCCCGATTGGAATTGGTAAAAATTGTGTTATAAAAAAAGCAATAATTGATAAAAATGTCAGAATTGGCGATAATGTCCAAATCATTAACAAGGATAACAAAACTAACTATGAAAATGATATGTATACAATCTGTGATGGTATTATAGTAATTCCAAAAGGCACCGTTATTCCCAATGGTACTGTGATTTAAGGTTTGGTATGAGTATATATTATGACCCAAAACAAGGGGTTCTGTTTCCTGATCAACATATCGATGAAGACTTACCGTCAATAAAAACTTTACCTGATTTTGACCTGGCTCTGGAGAACTATATTAAATTATCTGATTTTGGCGCTTTTGTTCAATTAAATTTTAAAGGAATTGAAAAATCCTATTCATTAAATACAAAAGAATTAAAAATTAAAAATATTTTTCTAAAACAAGATTACAGCAACAATTCTCCGGTTTTTTCGCTTTTTCCACAAGATATAGTAAATCACCTGAATCGGATAAAATATGAAACACGTTCATTTTTTAATGAGCAAAACAGTATCAAAACTCAATTTGGCTTTTTCCTGTTTAGAAGATATTTCCATCGATGGTATTTACACCGGAAAAAAGTATTACAACGAGTCTCTGAATTTTTAGCAATTGAAATCGGAGAAAAACAATATCAGAAATATTATACTTTAAATTTAGCACGAGGTATCAACTGGCTAAAATCCCTGCTGAATAAAAACGCACCTTTCGACATAAATAATTTTTCTTTTGAGGATATACACTTATTCCCCGAAAAAATGAAACCACAGGCAACCACTATTTATCAATTAGACAAAAAAGATCCTGACTTTTTATCTAAAGCCCTGGTAATAAAAACCTCCCATATCCCCAGAACCATTAAAGAATACGAAAAAGGGATAAAAATAGTATCTGCTTTCAAAACAATCCATCTTGATTATCTAAAAGGCGTCAGAATTGATTCCGTTGAAGATATTGAAAATTTATTTGGCTCTCTTGATGAGGAATTATTTTAAGATTTGGAAATTTATACTCCTAAAAACAGTATTGAAATGATAAAAGCCCAGATTTCGTCCAGAGGTATAAAAAATATTAACGTACTAAAGGCAATGGAAATAGTACCAAGAGACAAATTTGTTCCCAAAAAACTAGCCCCTCTGGCATGGTCTGACCAACCACTTCCTATTGGATTTTCACAAACTATTTCACAGCCCTATGTTGTGGCTTTTATGACTGAAATGTTGGAATTGGACAGCAACTCCAGGATTTTAGAAATTGGAACCGGCTCCGGGTACCAAACAGCAGTTTTAAGTAAAATAGGGAAAGAGATTTTTAGTGTTGAGATAATAAAAAAATTATCAGACAGGGCAAAAAAGACATTCACCGAACTTGGTTATAACAACATCCATTTGAAAGTTTATAATGGGCGCTATGGTTGGGAAGAATTTGCTCCCTTTAGCCATATTATAGTAACAGCTGCCAGTCAGGACACACCGAAAAATCTATTAAACCAATTAAAAGCCGATGGCAAAATGATAATACCGCTGGGCAAGAAGCCCTTTTCCCAAAACCTGACACTAATAACCAAGTATAAAAAAAATATTACAAAAAGAAAAATATTACCGGTTAGATTTGTTCCCTTAGTACAAAAATAAAAACAAATAATTAAAAAAAATATTACATCTAATAAAGAAATCTATTATATTCTATTTAATTAGAATTTTAAAAAGTTATAATATGAGACGCTAAAAGGAGGGGTATGGAATTGCTGGAAGTAAAAATTTTAGATGATTTTATAAAAACTCTTGAAAAGATGATTTTAACGGGTGTTGATCCATCATACTTTGATTCTTTTACATTACAGGACAAGCCTCAAATGGTCCAGGATATTGCCAAAAAATTTAAGTCGATATCTGCCGAATTTCAAAACCGTGAAAACGATCTTAAATATGCAATTACGGAATTAAGATATGCCAAGGATGAATTGGGAAAAATGAATCAACTTTTAGATACTAAGGTTGAAGAGCGAACCAAAGCTCTGCAAGATGCGAATACTCTCTTGGAATCAATCGCAATTACAGATTCTTTAACCGGCATAAGTAATCGTAGATTTTTTGATGAAATACTTCAAAAAGAATTTGCCCGTGCCAGGCGTCATGACGTAAACCTAACCTGTATCATGTCTGATATTGATCACTTCAAAAAGGTCAACGATAATTACGGACATGTAATGGGAGACAAGGCTCTGAAAAAATTCGGAACTATTTTAAGAAACAATCTACGTGGACATGATATATTTGCTCGCTACGGAGGGGAAGAATTTGTAATGTTGTTGCCTGAAACAGATGCACCTTCATCAATGATTGTGACTGAAAAAATTCGAAAAGAGATTGAAAAAACCAAAATAAAAATGGATGGCAAAACCCTTCAAATCACGGCCTCTTTTGGAATTGCACAACTTGATAAAACACTAATGAAAAAACCCAACGATTTGGTAAAAGCCGCTGATAATGCGCTTTACGAGGCAAAAACTACCGGGCGAAATAAATCGATGACCTTCAAACCCCGATAGGAAAACAAATATTATTCATGAATAAAAAAAATATTTAGAAATTCATGAATAAATTTGAAAAGGCTATAGATTTTACTTATATTTCCCTCGTTATTTTAACTAAAGTTTCAGACTGATTATTTAACTAAACAAAGGAAATAAATAAAATAAATTGTTCAAAAAAAATATAAAATCCTGCCTTTTAGTCCTTTTTTTTATCTCGTCATTACATTCTCAAAATTATATATGGCCTACTAATTCATCGAAAAATTTAAGCGCTACTTTTGGCGAATTTCGATCCGGCCATTTTCATTCCGGCATTGATATAAAAACAAATAACAAAACCGGATTCCCGGTTTACGCCATTGAAAAGGGATATATTACAAAAGCCAGAGTTTCTCCCTTTGGATATGGAAAAGCTGTATATCTGCAACTGGATAATGGCCATACTGCTGTATATGCCCACCTTGAAAATTTTACTGCAATAATCCAAAAACCTATCCAAAATTTGCAACAGGAAAAAAATCGATTTGCCGTTGAAAAATATTTTCAAAAAAATCAAATACCAGTTTCCAAAGGTGATATTATTGCCTATACCGGTGTATCAGGCACAAAACACCCTCATTTGCATTTTGAAATCCGTGACAAATCCGATCATCCAATTAATCCTTTTTTATGCGGATTAAGCATCAATGATTTTACAATTCCCTCTATCAAGGAAATAGCCATTATTCCCATCGATAAGCATTCCAGAATAGACGGACTTCCAAAGATAAAAACATTTCCGGTCTCATATAAAGGACAAAAACAATATTACATCAGGCAAAAAAACATTAAAATAAACGGCCCGATTGCAATTGAAATCAAAACCTACGACACTGTTCATGGATTGTGGAACAAATACGGTCCATACTCGATCAAACTTTTCCACAATAACGAGTTACAGTTTGCCCAACAATACGATACTCTATCTTTTGAAAAATCACATTTAATTGAGATTGACCGGGACCAGCAGTTAATGATAAACGATAAAGGTCGATTTATCAGAATGTGGAATTACTCAAATAATGAAACTTTACCATTTTATACAACCGACAAAACAGGTATCCTGAATTTACAGGAAGGTGAAAATCATATAAGAATTGAAGTTCAGGACTATAACAAAAACAAATCTACCCTGAATATTAACCTGTATCAGGCCATAGAAACCGAACTGAAAGTCATGAATATCCTGCAAGATACAAGCAAATATGATATATATCTAAAACGTGATTCTTTACATCTTTATCATGATATTTCAGCCCGTTGGATTGATAAATATGGCAACCAGATTAAAAAAATTGAACTTTCCGATTTTTCAAAAACTGATTCAACATACAAGATGTCGATTCCAAAACCTCTGCTACATCCAAGCATTGAGATTTATGCAAATGCAGTTAAAAATCGGACTTGCCATGATATACAAATTGCCCTGACTACCGACAAATCATACCAGAACAATGACTTTACGGTTTCCTATATCCATAACCCATCCACTTTTCTATGCGAATTGAGTTTTTCAAAGATCCCGGGGAATACACCAACCTTTTTTCTTCAGGATGAAAATAACACTCACCAGGTAAAACTTATCCGCAAATCTGCATTAACTTATATTACCGAACCTGTAGATTTTGACCTGTGGGCAAACTCTTTATATTCAGAAGTGAGATTTGGACAAAATCACAAAGAGATAGCCCGCATTCCATTCAATTTCCACCTAATTACTCCCAAAACCTCAATCCAATTAATTTCTGAAGACTCAAGTGCAATAGTTAATTTTGGCCGGGAGGCAGTTTATAATCCCATGCTGATTGGAATCACCAAAGTACTCCCTGATTCTCAACATTACATGCCACATGGAACTTCATTTTATTATATTTCACCAAAAGAGCAAACCTTAAAAAATAAAATAGGTTTACAAATATCCTATGCACCGGGAACTCAAAAGCCGGAACAATTAGGAATATATTCCTATGAAAAAGGTGAGTTTTCAATACTTGACCAAAACAAAATATATCCCGAAAAATATTATATTAAAGCACAATCCGGCAGTACCGGAACTTTTGGAATATTAAGAGACAATGTTCCCCCTGAAATCACCAAAGTATACCCGGGAAACGGTGGAAGTTATCATAATGTAAAAATATTACAGGCCCACGTAGATGATCATTTATCCGGAATTGAAGATGATACTTCAATTGAAATGATGTTAAATGGTAAAAAATTAATTTGTGAATATAACGCGGGAAACGGGATGATTAAATATTTATTTCCCCAATATTTAGCTCCCGGCCAATATAATTTAACAATAGTCGTCACTGATAAAGCAATGAATCAATATATCAAAAACAGCCTTTTTAATATCCTTGAGAAATTTTAAATTTATTGTGTAAACAATTAAATCAATAATCACAGCGAGAAAGGTATGAATATGAGTAAATCAGAAATTGCCATCTTAAAAGAAAAAGCTGTTCAAGCAGCCAAAAATGCTCATGCACCTTATTCACATTTTTCGGTTGGAGCAGCATTGGAATCTGAAGACGGGACAATATATATCGGATGTAATGTTGAGTCCAGTAGCTATGGATTGACAGTTTGCGCTGAAAGAAATGCGATTGCTTCAGCAATTGTTGACGGGCAAAAAAAATTCAAAGCTATGGCAGTATATTCACTGAACGCAGCAACTCCATGTGGAGCATGCAGACAGGTAATCTGGGATATCTGTAAAGATATTCCGATTTATTTATTTGACAACCAGGGAAATGACAAACAGATAAATGCCTCAGACCTGTTACCTTACCCTTTTGATGACAAAATGCTGGAAGGAATATAAAAAAAATGAAAAAATCTATTTTAATTGGTGTAGCCGGGGGATCAGGATCAGGCAAAACCTCAATGGCCAAAAATATTATTCGGGAATTTAATCCGGACGACGTCGCTATTATAGAACTTGATTCCTATTATTTTGATCTCAGGCATATTCCTTTGGATATGCGTCGACGCCATAACTTTGATCACCCCCAATCCTATGACTTTGATTTGTTAAAAACCCATATAAAGACTTTATTGAATGGTGGAACAGTACAAATGCCTGTTTATGATTATATTTCTCATACCAGGAGTGACAAGAGCATTACATTTTCCGGGCATAAAATCATTGTGCTTGAGGGGATTATGGTACTTTTCGAACCAGAACTACGTGATATGATGGATATCAAGGTTTTTATCCAAACAACACCGGATATTCGTTTTATTCGCAGGTTAAAGAGAGATATCCAAAAAAGAGGCCGATCTCCACAGGCAGTAATAGATCAGTACATGCAAACCGTGCGTCCTATGCATGAGCAATTTATTGAGCCATCAAAAAAATATGCAGATATTATTATTCCCGAAGGAGGACATAATAAAGTTGCAATTGACCTGATGACTACCAAAATCAACGCACTTTTAAAACAATTGAAACAGTTAAAACAATAAAATTATTAAACGGAAAGGGATAAGAATATGGTTAGAGGGGTGCCATTAGGCTTACAGGAAGTTGTAGCTGCAAGAGGAAAATCATGTGGTTGGATAGAAGTTATTTGTGGTAGCATGTTTTCAGGAAAAACTGAAGAGTTAATCAGGCGGTTACGTAGAGCACAGATTGCCAAACAGAACGTAGAAATCATTAAACCGGCCATTGATGTGCGTTATAGCAACGACCATATTGTTTCCCACAATCAGCAAAAAATTCCTTCAATTTCAGCGAAGGATTCAAGTGAAATTATTGACATGGTCGGCGATTGTGAAGTCGTCGGCATTGATGAAGCCCAGTTCTTTGATAATGGTCTGGTAGATGTTTGCAAAAAATTGGCTCAAATGGGCAAAAGAGTTATTGTAGCCGGTTTGGACAAAGATTACCGAGGTGTACCTTTTGAACCAATTCCACAACTATTATGTGAAGCAGAATATATCTGCAAAACAGTTGCTATTTGTATGGAATGTGGAAACCCTGCCAATTTCACACAACGTATTTCCGCCTCAAAAGAGAGAGTTCTACTGGGAGCAACAGACTCCTATGAAGCACGATGCAGGGCTTGTTTTGAACCGCCGGATGAAAAATAATTTAAAACTACAGGAGTGATATAAAATGAGATTTACAGGAATATTGGGCATTATGACTTTGTTGGCGGCTGCCTTTCTAATGTCCAACAACAAAAAGAAAATACCCTACAGAACAGTCATCTGGGGCTTAGGATTACAACTTATCTTTGCTGCTATAATCCTGGGTAACAAGTTTTTATCTTTTAGTGCTATGCTGATTTTCATGCAATTAGTTGTGATATATATTTTAAAAGATTATATCAATATCGGTCGGGATAAAATCATACAATTATCAAGATCCGGGCTGATTATTTTGACCTCATTAGCCTCAATCATATTATTATTCCTCCTGGATAAATTTAATTTAAGTGGCTGGATTTTTCTGGCATTTATTCTATTACTTTTTGTAAAGGCAATATTTAAAATAGCAAAATATCAAAAAGCATTGTTGACCGGAATAATCAATGTTGGCTTTGTCTGGTTATTTTCACATGAATTTACCGGTCGTCGCATATTTAATATTATTACAGCAAAAGTAGAAACGTTTCTGGCCCTTTCAGATTTGGGAGCCGAATTTCTATTTGGAAATTTAGCCCTGAAAAAATTCTTTTTTACTAATACCGGCGCCTGGCCGGGATTTGGATTTCAGTTTGCTTTTTCTGTATTGCCGGTAATCATATTTTTCTCAGCATTTATGGCGATTCTATACCATCTGGGAATTATGCAAATAATTATTAAGGCAATTGCCAGATTTATGCAATGGACAATGGGAACAAGTGGCGCCGAAACTTTATCCTGCACGGCAAATATTTTTGTGGGACAAACCGAAGCACCTTTATTGATCCGTCCATTTTTAAATGATATGACAAATTCTGAACTTCTAACAATCATGGTAGGTGGTTTTGCCACAATTGCCGGAGGAGTATTGGCAGGCTATATTGCCCTTGGGATTTCTGCCGGACATTTAATTGCTGCCAGTGTAATGTCTGCTCCTGCAGCCCTTATGGTAGGCAAAATTATTTTCCCTGAAATCCAGCACTCAAAAACAGCGGGTGATGTAGATATTCCAAGAAATCTTGTGAAATCCAGCAATGTTCTAGATGCAGCTACAGCCGGTGTTACTGACGGAGTAAAATTAGCTGTTAATGTAGGTGCAATGCTTATCGCATTTATTGCTCTGATAGGATTTCTGGATCTGGTACTTTCCTTTGGCGATAAATTAATCGACGGGAAACTCCTAAATGGTGAATATGTAAAATACCCTTTTGTAAGCTCGCTATCACCTGTAAGTGGAGAATTTAATGGTATTTTCCCGGGAAGTCTAAAAACTTTTTTTGGAACTTTATTAAGACCATTGGCCTGGCTAATGGGAGTTTCCTGGCAATATGCCGGAGAAGTTGGAAACCTGCTTGGAGTTAAATTAGCTCTCACAGAATTTGTGGCTTATGGCTCATTAACCGAACTTATAAATAATAATATTCTGGATGAAAAGGCTATAATAATTGCTACATACGCACTTTGCGGCTTTGCAAATTTCGCCTCTATCGGAATTCAAATTGGCGGAATCAGCGCATTGGCACCATCCCGAAGAAGTGATTTGTCGAAAATCGCATTAAAAGCAATGTTTGGCGGAGCTATAGCCTCATGGTTAACAGCTTCAATAGCCGGGATTTTATTATAGATTTTTAAAAATAAATTTCTGAAAGCAATATCAGGAAAAAAATATAAAGAAGAGTTCTCCGTAACCCTGAACTTTTGTACTGCGAAGCTCCGCTTCGCACTTTCCAAAAAAGTTCAGACCAGTCAAAGGGGAGATCAGTTTTAGGGCATAGAACAAAAAAAATCACCAGCCGATTGTGGCCGTTATTAATAAAAATTTTTGACAATATGATTATATATTGATAGGGGCAAAATGAAAAAATTAACTATCTGTCTGATTGTTTTATTTAACATTTGTGTGGTTTTAAATGCTGCAAAAAAACCGGATTGGGTTACGAATAACGGTTTTTCACAAAAGCATCCCGAAAATCAATATGTCGTCGGGTTTGGCTTAGCAACCGGCACTGATATGACTGAGCGGAAACTAAATGCGGAACAATCTGCAAAAACCGAGTTCTATGAAGATAAGAAAAAAGTTGTGTATTACAAAATACCGTACCACAACTGTACCCCGAACCTCCGGTTCGAAAAGTGCGTGTTTGGATATTGCGAAGCAGGAGCTTCGCGGTACGGTTTGATTTGGGTTGTACCCCGAAATGCGAAGAAGGAGCTTCGCGGTACGCGGTACAACAATACGGCGGTATGGTAGTACCAAATAAATGAATTGAAATAGGATGAAAGAAACCAACATATTCGACTACCGTTATTTTTACCGAAGAT
>JAOZSR010000046.1 GCA_029939575.1 Fidelibacterota bacterium | reverse complement strand
TATGTCCGGCTTTCGACGGAAAGACAGCTTCGAACCTTTTTACGATTCCATCAATATTTTAAAATAACAACTTAACACCCTGTCTTTGAAATAAAATTACTACAACTAAAACAGAGATATAGCTTTGGCGTTATTTATTTTCAATTATTGTTTTGATGAATTCCGGTGAAGTACCACAACATCCACCAACAAAATCAGCACCGGCTTTTACTAATTCCGGAATATAAGATGCAAATATTTTGGGCGAAGTTGGAAAAACAGTTTTACCATTTTTCATTTCCGGTAATCCGGCATTTGCCTTGATCCAGATAGGTTTGTCAGTTGCATTTTTCAACATTTTACAAATTGAAATAAAGCCCTCAATCCCCTGTCCACAATTTGAACCGATAATATCAGCACCGGCATCAGTTAATGTTTCAGCTGCCTGCTCCGGTGAAACACCCATCATAGTCCTGTCTTTGTTCTTACCCGAATCATAGGTCATGCAGACAGCAACTGCCAACTCTGTTTCTTTCGCGGCTTTTAGGGCAATTTTTGCTTCTTCGATATCGGCCATTGTTTCTATGACAAGCCCATCGGCTCCACCGGCTTTCATGGCTTTGGCCTGTTCCAAAAATGATTGATAAAGTTCATCTTCTGTAACATCACCCATGATTAACATTTTGCCCGATGGACCAATAGAGCCAAATACTGTCGCTTTGTTTCCTGCTGCTCTTTTAGATATTTCAGCCGCAGCTTTATTAATCTCAAAGGCCTTGTCTTTCAGTTTGTAATTATTGAGTTTGATCCCTGAACCACCAAAACTGTTTGTTAAAATAATATCACTACCAGCTTTTACATAGGATTTTGCAACAAGTTCAACTTTCTCCGGATGAGTAAGATTCCATTCTTCAACAGCAATACCCAGAGGTAGCCCGAGATTTTGTAATTGTGTACCCCAGGCACCATCTAAAATAACCGGTTTTTTTGCTAATAAATTTTTTACTATTCTATGCATTTTTGACTCCTTTATGGTTGACAACATTATTTAAAAACTATACAATTAAAACTAATTTATTGGCGAAAAGATAACAAGGCATTTTTTCTGCCCGAATAATTCCTAATAACAACAACAAGTTTCAACTGATATCCAACAGGATAAACTGAAACAGGCAATCCTTTTCAAGAAGCTTTATTTAAAATTCCATTATCTGTAAACAAATTTTATTATAATCTCCGGATTTCAGAGTATTACCATTTTGGAGTAAATTGGTTTAAAAAAAATAAAATAATGTAGGTTGCAGGTTAATAAATATATTCTATTCGATATTCTGACAATAAAAAGTTCGAATCTATTATAATTTGAAAAACTTCGGACAAAAGAGTGGTTAACATTTTCAAATTTTAAATCGGGAAGCTTTTTGAGGGAAATTCCTTGCTCTTTAGATAAAAAAAAAGTAACATTTGTCGATTAAATAATTTTTTGAGGGTTCTATACTATACTGATATTTTTTAACAAGTTATTACGACTATAAAATATAAATTTCACTTTTACAATGATTTTAATTTTTAAAATTACAGTTTTCCTGTAAGTGTTAATGATGTTTATTGACTTTTTTGAAACAATACTCTGTTAAAAAAAACAATTTGAAACTAATGGAACAAGAACATAGAATTTGGGTTTTATTAATATGAAAATTTATTTTTATAAAATTTTAAATAACATAATTTATTGATAAAGGAGGTATGGTGAAATATTACAAACTTTTAATTTTTTTATTAGCCTTTATATTTATAGATATGGGATTGGGTCAGAATTTAGACAGATTTGGCAGGCAGCAGGAAACTGCCCTGGAATTTCCAAAATATGAAAAGAAAAAAGACCTTTTGGATAAATCTGATAGAATAGACCAAATCAAACCGGAAAACCTGGCAACAATTCCCATAGAAAAGGCTGTAGATCCGGAAAAATATATCATTGGCCCCGGAGACCAGTTTGGCATAAATATAAATACTATTGAACAATTAAATTTCGCAGTAGCTGTTGGTCCGGCCGGAGATATATTAATACCAACTGTTGGTGTTGTAAATGTTAACAATAAAACACTAAAGAATGCTACAAAGTGTATTAAGAATTTCATTCTTGAAGAGGGCTATAAAACAGCTGATGTTTATGTAACATTAATCAATGTAAGATATTTCAAAATTCATGTTGCCGGTGCTGTTACTGAACCGGGTTTTTATATGGTTACCCCTTTAACAAGATTAGATGAAATTATTAAAATGGCTTTGGGCTTTCATCCTTTTGCCAAAGAATTTGCAATTGAAGTAACAAAAAATAATCAAAAAACCAAAGAGATTGTTAATTATTTAAAATATTTAACTAAGGGAAACCTGGAAAACAATCCAAATTTTTCTGATGGTGATCAAATATTTGTACCTTTTGGTGATTTAGAAAAAGAGGGAGTTGCTATTCGTGGTTCTATAGAAAATGCAGGCTATGATATTATTCAACCAAATGAAACTTTGGGGAATTTTATAAATCGTCGGGCTGGTTTTATGGAAACAGTTGACCTGGAAGCCATTTCAATCACACGGGATAAAAAAATTCTTGCCATTAATCTACTAAATCTCTATAAAACAGAATTGAAAGCCGGTGATATTGTTGATATTTTCAGTGAAAAAGGTGTTTCTGTTAATGGTTTTGTTCAGGTTCCCGGCAGTTATAAATTTTTCCCTGGTTATACCTGTGCTGATTATGTTGGCCTGGCAGGAGGAAACAGCCTGGAAGGCAATGTAAATCGTACAGTCATCAAGCATTTGGATGGTACTATAGAGAAAGGTCCGGATGTTATTATCAGGCGTGGTGATTTGATTATTGTTCCCAGGTCAATCTCACAATGGTTGGTTGGACAAAGTTCTATATTTCAACTAATTGCATCTGTAACAAGTATTTACATGTCATATTTGGCAGCAACTAAATAAATAATAGGGGTAGTTGTGGAATTAATAAAATTATATTTTAGAAATAAAAAAATTACAATAGGAATTCCTTTTATAATATCAATTATTACTGCGCTAATTAGTTTGTTATTACCAAATTGGTATAAAGGTACTGCTACTATTATGCCTTCAATCGGCGGTAGTTCTTTTGGCGATCTTGCATCATTGACAGGGATGAATTTTGGTGACATTTTTGGAAGTTCGGGAGAACACAGTAGAATAATGACAATACTTGAGAGCAGAAGTTTAAAAGAACAAATAGTAAAAAAATATGACCTGATAAAAAAGTATGATGAAGAAAACATGGAATTTGCTGTTGAAAAGCTTAGTGGGAATATTTCAACCGTTATTGGCGAGCAAATGCAAATAAGTATAAATGTCTATGACAAAGATCAGGAAAAAGTTGCAGATATGACAAACTTCTGTATTCAATGTCTTGATAGTATAAATAACAGTCTCTATAATAAATCCGGTAAAAACCTAAGACGCTTTATTGAGGATAGATTCGCTACTATTAAAGATAGTATTGAGATAAATCAGAACAGGCTTCAAAAATTGTTAGAAACCAATGATGTGATTTCATTAGAAGAGCAGGCACGGTTAGCAATTATGCAGCTTTCTGAAATAAAATCAAATATGATCCTAAAAGAAATGGAATTAGATCTAATTAAAAGTGGAACAATCAGCGAAAGCCAATATGAGACTATAAAAGCAGAATTATTGGGTTTGAACAAAGCTTATAATACTTTATTAAACAATGAAAATACTGATGATCAATTAAGTATTAACTTGAGAGAAATTCCAAAAATTGGGATAGATATAGAATCACTAAAAGCAAAGTTATTATATTATGAGAAAATAATTGAATTTCTTGGTCCTCAATATGAAAAAGCAAAAATTGATGAATCAAAAAATTTTCCTACAATTACTATTTTAGATTATGCGGTCAGACCTGAAAAAAAGGCAAAGCCAAGCAGGTCTAAATTAGTGATTGGCTTTTTTCTTTTTTCCAGTATAATCAGTTGTTATGGAGTTTATTTCAAAGCAATTAATAAGAATGATAATTAATTCTCAGATTATAACTTATGAATAAAAACAAAAGCGATCTTCTATATACTTTTTTTACACAAATTACGTTAACAATTTTTAACATTATTCTGTTAAAATTGTTTTCCTACAACTATCTTGAAGAAGACTTTGGTTGCTACTTAGTTATCAGACGGATTATTGGATTAATATTTCCAATATTGCTCATAAATCTAAATTTAAGTCTTGCCAGGAACATAAGTCAGGATAACCAGAAATCAGACTCCTTTCTGGTTATCGGAATAATAATTCTGACAATTTCCACATTTTTTATTTTCATTTTAATAATGTTTTTTAATTCATTCTTTGCAAAAATTCTTTTTGGAAGTGTTGATTATAATTATTTATTACTTCCAACATCATTATTTATGTTTTCAAATTGTTTTCAAATACTGGTAACCGGTTTTTTCCGGGGAAAACACAATTTCAAGAAAATGAATTTATCGATGCTATTAATATTTGGCATCCAGGTAGCACTGTTATTATTTTCATTCGCCTTAAATATAAAACTCTCTATTCCAAATTTTTTATATTTAAGTTCTTTTTTCATTTTCCTGATTTATTTTTTGTTATTTATCAGAGATTTCCATGTTTCAAAAATAAAATATATCGATATAAAAACAAATATTAAGCTTAATTCTGAATTTATGAGATATGGTATTCATAGAATTCCCAATGGATTTTTTTTAGGAGGGATATATTCAATACCGGTGATATTTACGACAAATTTCATTTCAATAAAACAAGCTGCCTATGTTGGTGTAATTGTGAGTATATTTAGAATGTTACAACAAGTTGGCTATCCTCTGAATATGTTATTTGTTCCAAAATTCTCAAAACATCTATTTGATAATAATTTAGTGATTATAAAAAAACAAATAGAAGCTATCCTTGATATGTTGTTTACTTTCCCAATTTTAATTGGTGCATTCTTATCTTTTTTAGCACCGGAGTTAATCTTATTTTGGTTTGGTGAAAAGTATATGATTATTGTGCCCTACCTGGTATATTTTTCACCGGCAGTTATTTTAATCTTAGCATATATACTAATTAGGGGAATTCTTGATGGTTTATATACATTCCCTTATTCCAATGTGATAACTTTCTCCGGCTTTTTCACTACAATATTTATTTTGATATTAACATATTTTTTAAAACTTGATTTACCTGGTATAATTGCTTCATTTATTATTGGAATAAGTATTTGCGGTGTTGTATCCATTTATATTATTTGTAATTCATTAAAGATAAAATTCATAAATAACAAAAAAATTATTGGGGTTTTATGGGGAACCGGAATATATTTTTTACTGTTTTCTGTTTCAGATTATGATATTGAGAATCAAATCATATCTTTTTCAATTAAATTAATTATTTCATTATTTGTGCTAATCGGGTCATATTATTTCTATTCAAAAAACGGATATTTTAATTTGTTAAACAAAAAGCGGACAGATAATAATGAATAATAAATTTAACTATGATAAATTATTTATTTTTATTTGTTTAGTTTCACTTCCATTTCAAATTTTCTTTATCCCGTCAAAAACATTATATTTTTCTTTAATAATAACATTTTCAATTATATCATATCTGCTTTTAGTTTACCATAAGCGTAATATTTATGGAGTTACGGGGTTAGCCATAATATCAATCCCGTCTTTAGCATTTTTTACATACACTGTTTTTATTGGTATTCCAAGTATTTTTATTGCCCACGAATATGTTTTAAATGTTGATGTATATATTTATTCAATAGCTAGTTTTTATTTCATCTATCCTGCCGGATTAATGATGGGCTACTTAATCAAACCAATTAAAAATGCAGATATAAATAAATTATATAATGCAAAATTTTATGTATCTTACATCGAGCCCTATGTATTTGTTTTTTTTAAAATTCTGCTTGTAGTATGCATAAGTGGTGTTTTCTTATATCTATTTAGAGTAGACAAGATACCTTTGATCGAAATGTTAAAAAACCCAGGTGATTTATCAGCAGCGTGGACTTTAAGAGAAGAGGCTTTAAAGACCTTGGATATAACATTTATTGAGAGATATTTTTTTCATTGGTTAAGATCATTAATTTTTCCAATTATTATTTCTCTTGGTGGTTTTTTTATGATTACCCGTAACACATTAAAATATAAAATGTTATTCATAGCTTTATTTATCACGGGAGTGCTTTACAATTCTTTAACATTAGAAAAATCACCAGCTGCTGCAATATTCCTGGCAATGATGGCATTTTATTTTTTATATAAAAATAAAATAAGTCTAAAATTCATATTAATTAGTACTTTTTTAATATTTTTTATTCCGGTTCTTATTTTTGTTTTAATTCATTTTGGAAGACCTGACATTGTTAAGGTAATTTGGATAACATTATTAAGAAGAATTTTCTTAATTCCTGCAGAAGCACTTTATCAATATTTTAGAATTTTCCCGGAAATTCACCCTTTCTTACTTGGTAGAAGTACTAATATAACTTCGTGGCTCTTTGCTGAAGGTACATTTCCTATCAATAATTATGTTGCAGCTGTTTGGTGGGGTGTAATAAAAACAACAGGATCGGCAAATGCACTTTATCTTGGATATTATTGGGCTGATTATGGTATTCTTGGTGTTATCATATCAACTTTTATTGTTGGTTTCACCATTCATCTTGTTTATTGGAAACTGGTAGACTCAACTGAATATAAAAAGGATTTAAACTTTGTTGCAATTACTTGTTATCTAACCCCAATTTTTACATTTGTTTTTTTTAGTTCAAACTATACAACAATATTTTTCACAAGAGGGTTATTTCTAATAATTGTGTATTTAAATTTAATTTCTAATAAAAAAGTAATTAAGTGGTTGGAAGAAAATATTAAAATATCTTAACATGGGTTTTTGAATTATCTAAATCTGAAAGAATTCCTGTAAAATCAACAATAGTTTTTTTCTCACTAATCACATTATTTTTAAAATATTCTTCTATATATTTTTCATTATTAGGAATAACTATTACATCACCAAAATCTACGGCTTCATCAATTGAATCAACGAGAATCTTATCAATGTGGGGAAGTTTTTCCATCAGAAAGTCTTTATTTTTTCCTATTAATTTGGAAACATTCAAATTTTTATCATATACTTTGAGTTCATAACCCGATCCAATTAATTTTTCTGCTACTTCAAGAGCCGGGCTAAAACGTAGATCATCTGTACCAGGTTTAAAAGTAAGTGAAATAAATGAAATTTTACGTTTATTTAGAGACAAAACTTTATTCAGCGCAAAATCTATATGCTCACTATTACTTTTGTCCACTGATTTAAGAATTGGTGTATCAATATATAAATCATGTGAAATTAAATTCAAAGCCCTTAGATCTTTAGGTAAACATGAACCACCATAAGCAAATCCCGGGCGAAAATAATAAGGAGAAATATTTAAAATTCTATCTTTACAAAATATTTCCATCAGGGCATGACTGTCAACATTAAGTTTATTACAAATTCTACCTATTTCATTACCAAAGGCTACTTTCAAAGCATGAAAGGAATTATTTACAAGTTTCATAATTTCACCGATAGAAATATTCGTTGTAATTATTTCTCCATTAATACCTTTGTACATCTCCTTCAAAATATCGATTGCTTTTTGATCATCAGATGCAATCAAAGTATATGGTGGTGAGAAAAAATCTTCAACAGCTGTGCCTTCTCTTAAAAATTCCGGGTTGGAAACTACTGCAAAGGCTTCATTCCTTTTTTTGCCAGACACTTTTTCAATCAATTCTGTTATTTCATTATTTGTTCCTGGAGTAACAGTTGACCGAATAACAACAACATGATAATCATCTTTGGTTTTTAATGTATTTCCAATTGAATGAGCAACACTTCTTAAAGCAGTAAGATCAAGATGACCACTTTCCATGTTTGGAGTACCGACACAAATAAATGATACATCAGCATTTCTTACTGCATAATCACTATCCTTTGTGGCTTCGATCTTATTATTTCCCCTACCTTCTTTGATAAGTACATCAATACCATTTTCTTCTATTGTAGCGTAACCATTATTTATCATATTGATTTTATTATCTGAAATATCAACGCCAATAATCGAATGTCCGAGTTTAGCCAAACATCCCATACCAACGCAACCAACATATCCCAAACCAAAAATTGCTATTTTCATAGTATACTCCTAAAATTAATCTAATAAATCTAAAATGCTATTTACAGATTTCAAATTTTTATTTTCTAAGTCTTCCTTTAATAATTTTATTTCAGAATGCATTTTAGAATAATTTTCCATCAACTGCAGAATCCCCTCCTTTATTGATTTGGAATCATTTTTCACATAGACTGTGCCTTTGCTAAAGTAAGTACGTAATAAATCATTATCTGTTGTAATTACAGGTTTTTCTAAATATACAGCTTCATTACCGCCTTTTTGCATTGTATTTTCTCTTGTTGTCAGAACCATGATAGCGTCACAATTATTCAACAAACCCAAATAATCTGCTCTGCTGATAAAACCTGTATGCGACACATTTGCCAATTTTACAAGAGGAAAACGGCTCTTTTTTGTATTTCCGGTAATGTATAAATGAATATTATTAATATCTCTAACAGCTTCGATCACTTCTGAATATGGTTCATCAAAACTATAGGTATTTATATAACAAATATTGAAGTTTTCAGAGGTTTTATAATCATTGAATTTATTTTTATCATATTTAATTGGTGGAAAATGAACCAGTTGAACCTTTGCGCCCCAGGATATTAAAATTTTTTCGTGTTCCTTATTAGTTACCAGGTACAGATCAGATTTTGTGGCCAGATATTTATGTATGAATTGTGGATAATGCAGAGCATTGATAAAACTACTATTATGGGAATCATAAACTAGTTTGTATCTAAAAATCCGTCGAAACAGCAAAGTAACTGCTCCAATTATAAAATGAGTATTTTTTACAATAACTACTTTAGGTTTAAGTTTTCGGATAGCATTAAAGGTTTTAATTGTTTTAGTAAACCAGGAAAATACTTTTCGGACTATATTTGGATAATATTTTTCAATATAAATACATTTTGCGTTTAATATCTGGCAATAGGCTTCGTTTCTCTGATCAAAACCATCCCAGCCTATAAAAATAATATTTTCGTTCACGTTATCTTTCTATTTTTGAATTAACTATTTCATCTTTATAAATCTGAAAACTGAATAGAGTTTATAATTTTTCATGATTTTTAACAAGCTGTTTTCATGTTATCTGGTTTATGAATTTTTATGAAAATATTGGACGGTTAATTGAGATTCTTGTTGATAATCTACAAAATCTAAATACATCTATGAATGCAAGTAAATAAAGTTTAGATGTACATCTGATAGTTTTAGAACTGTTAATTCAGGATATTTTGATATATAAATTTTAAATAAACAATTAGGAATGATTACCATATAATATTCAAATTAAAAATATAGTAAAAAATAAAAAAAAATGATATTTTTTCATGATTAAAATATTTGTAACTGTTCTCAAGGAATAACACTATATGAAACACATTTTATTTTTAACACATTACTTTCCACCAGAAGTTACAGCTGGTGCAAACAGGACTTTTGAACATGTTCAAAGATGGCAACAAAAAGGATATAAAATTACTATTATTACAAATTATCCGAACCATCCAAATGGTAAGATTTATAATGGCTATAGAAATAAGTGGTTGAGTAAAGAGACTTTTCATGATATAGATGTATTAAGAATTAAAACTTATCTAACACCAAACAGAGGTACCTTCAGAAGAACTTTTAGTTTTCTTTTCTACGCATTTATGGCAGTTGTTGCATCAATGAAAGTTAAAAAAATTGATTGTATTGTAGCAACAAGTCCTCAATTTTTTAGTGGTTTAGCCGGATCAATAGTAAAAAATTTTAAACGTAAACCCTTTATCCTGGAGATACGTGATTTATGGCCTGATTCAATAGTTGCTGTTGGTGCTTTAAAAGAAACAAATATTATATTAAAAATGATACGGATAATGGAAAAGAATATGTATTTTTCTGCAACTCATATTGTTTCTCTTACAAACGCATTTAAAGAACATATTAAAGAATTTGGATATCCGGAAGATAAAATTTCAATTATCCCAAACTCAGTTGATTTAAAACAAATGGGGAAAATAATTGAAATAGAAACCGAGTTTAAGAAAGAAAATAAATTTGTTTGTTCTTATATAGGTACATTTGGAATGGCGCATAAAGTTGAAACAATTTTATATTGTGCTGAAAAATTAAAAAATGAGTCTCATATTCAGTTTTTATTAATAGGTGATGGTGCAGATAGAGAACATCTTGTAAATTTAAAAAAAGAATTAGATCTGAGCAATGTTACTATCCTACATTTGCAGCCTAAAGAATATATACCTTATTTTTTAAACCAATCTGATGTTGGCTTAATTGTATTACGAAACAACAAATTATTTGAAACAGTTATTCCATCCAAAATATTTGAATATATGGCAATGAATAATTCTTTAATATTATCACTTCCTGCCGGAGAAACTACTGGAATGCTCAAAGATAGTGAATTTGGAGTAACAGTAGAACCTGAAAATGCAGAAAAACTTGCAGAAAAGATTTTGTATTTATTCCAAAATCCTGAAGTTAGAGAAAGAATGAGTCTTAATGGTAAAAGATTAGTAGAAAATTATTATAATCGTGATAATCTGTCTTCAATTATGTTACAGTTAATTGAAAAAGAAATTGAAAATGCAAATAAATAAAATTGTATACATTATTTAGGATAGTAGTATTTTTGAATATAGAGAATTAATTCAATTTTAAATATTCTAATTTTTTGATATATTTACTCTGTTTAAAATTAATTGAATATATGTTGATTAATTTATAGAATTTTTTTGATATTTATATGAAAGTTTATGAGGATTAATATTGTTTTTAAAATATTTTCAAAAAAAAATATTTCTGATTTTAATTATTTCCAATATAGGTTATGGAAATTTTGGAGCAGATGAGTATCAATATTTAGTCGACAAATTTGATGAAACAATTAATTGGATAAATGATAATGCCATTATAGCAAATGATGGATATATTTTATGCACCCAACCAGCATCATATTATGAAGAAATAATTGAAATCCAGGCAATTGCAAATGACGAATTTGTCAATCTGCCAGATGAAATATGTTATCAGGGAAAATTCAAATTTAGAGAACAGTTTGAAATATTGATTTCTCAGGATTTAAATAATATATATTTATCTGAGTCCAATGATTTTGAAAATGCGGTAGAAGTTAAGGTTTTAGAAGAAATTCCAGGTATTGAAAAATGGTTTGTTAGCAGAATATCCAATGAAGAGATATGTTTTAATTATGGTTGGTTATATAGCAATTCATGGTATGCCGAAGCGTTAATCAGTATGTTTTTAATTACTAATAAACAGGAATATCTTGATAAGGCAGAATCATTATTATTAACAATTTCAAATTATGTTGATGATAATGGCAAATGGTATAGGTACACACTACTTGATGGAGAAAAAAAATATATTGCAATGTCACAATCGATTTTAATGCAGGCAATCTATAAATTTATTTCAACCAGTCAGAATGATGAATTAGAAGAATTAATTCTTACCTTATCAGAAAGCTATTCTCCAGGTACAGAAGGAGTTTATAATCATTGGTCAAACTCATGTATTGGGGAAATGATCAGAGATAAGGTACTTCATTATACCCAAACTGATTATGACAAATTACTAGAAAAGTTGGCTTTGTTATATTCCAGAATAGAAGATTTTAATGGAAATATACCTTATCGTATGGATGAGAATGACCCTTTATATCCAGACTTTCGGGAAACATACCAGACATATGATACATATCTACTAGCCTTAATGTCTAATCATTCATTAATAGATATTGAATTCAATCAATATTTTAACATGACATTTAATGAATCTATTGATATAAATTATGATGCATATTTTGCCAATAATACATTAGCAGCTTTGAATATTTTAAAAGCTTATGGAATTAGAAATGATAATTTTATACAAAATCAACACAACTCTGTTTTTATCTCACAATCTCCAACAAACGTAAGAAATGCTGTTGCTAAATTACAATCAATATCGGCATTATTGGAGTATGAAAAAATTCATTTGATTATAACAGAAAATTCAAATATCAAATTAGATTTTAAATTAAACCAAAATTATCCGAATCCTTTTAATGCAGGAACTAATATTAGCTATTTTTTACCAACAAATTCTTTAATTAAAATAATTATATATGATTTATCAGGGAAACCTGTAAACTCCTTAGTTAACAAATTTAAAATGGCTGGACAACATACAGTTTATTGGAATGGAATTAATAAATCCGGACAATCAGTTTCATCCGGTCATTATATTTATGAATTAAAATCAAATACATTTATTAATCAAAAAATAATGACTTTAATAAAATAAAAGAGTATAATATTAAAAAAATATTCAAAATGGAATTCGCCACAAACTTCAAGGTAGTATATAATAAACTAATTTGATTTCTAAACCCTAATCTTAGTCTGTTTTTTTTAAAGGAAAATAATAAATATGCTATTACAATTTATTACAATAATCATAATCTCATTTTTAATTTCCTTTTTCCTTTCACTGCAGGAAGAAAAAAAATGGCAAATAATTCTCAAATCAAGTTCAATTTTAATTGCTACAATTAGTGGACTTGGCTTATCAATCTTTTTACTTCCTGAAGTTGCCTGGAAAGTTCCAAATAAATATTTATTACTTGGAACAATTTTTATAATAACATCGATAGTTGGATTAAATTCTAAAATACTGAATATTAAAATTTTTAAAATTTCATTGTTTTTTATTACCGCTCTCTCAATAGCCATTTTGGGAAGACCATTTCAATCAGTTTATTTACCTTTAATAGGCACTATCCAGTTAGGATATTTTTCCTATCTGTTAATTGCCGGCTGGCTTTTACTTATAAGTTATTCACTCGATGTTTTTGATAATATAAAAGGTTTAAGTGGTGGCATCAGTTCGATTATATTAATTATTACAACTTTCATTGCATTACAAACCGGACAAACATTAATAACTCTTTTAAATATGGTAATTCTGGCATCAATTCTTGGCTACCTGAAGTTTGATTACTTTAATTCAAAACTTAGTCGGGTAAATAGATTTCTGATTGGATTTTCTGTAGGATTTTTAACTCTGGAAGTAGCCAGAATTGGAGAATCAAGCAGTTTTCATGGGATTTTGCCTTTAGCTATTGCTACAATGCCAGTTTTAGAAGGAATATTGTCAATTTTTAGAAAATTGAAATATAAAGAAAATATTTTTATCCGCGATGAACATCAATTACACAATCGAATAGCAGCCTTAAATTTTTCTCATAAAATATCAAACTCTATTTTATTTTTCTTTACTTTTATTTTTGGCTTGATTGGAATTTCTTATAAATATATTAATGATGATGCATTAGTCACACTTATAACACTAGCTTTTATTCTTACTTTTTTATTAATTTATAAACTTGGTTATATGCAGTTTGATAAAAATCTGATTGTTTTAGATGAAAAAAACAAAACACAAACAAACCAGGGTTATCAAATCTCACCTTTTAATAAACATAGATTTTTTCAAAAATTGTTATTTTTATTTTGTGATGCTATGTTTATCACAGCCACTTTAACATTAGTCAGATTTTTAGAAATACGCTTTGGTGTAACGGATACCGAAATCACTTCCCTGAAATCACATTTTATCTGGTGTATTTGGTCTTCGGTTTTCTGGTGTAGTTTGATAGGTCTCAATGATCTATATTCTCTTGAATGGGATGCTTCCAGAATTGATGAAATTTTTTCCATTTTTAAGATATTAATTTTTGGCACTATTGCAATATTTCTAATAAATTTCATGATTCCAATTCCGGTTTTAATTACAAAAGGTATTTTTATGATATATCTGGCTTTATTATTTATTAGTATAAGCCTTGGAAGATTAATATTAATCAGTATTCTTCGCCGATTCAATCTATTAGAATTCAATCACAGGAAAACCCTGATAATTGGCTCAGGAAATGAAGCAAAATCCATTATAAAAAATATTAAACGAATTCCGGTTTTAAAATTTGATGTCATTGGAATAATTCCTGACCAGGAGGAAGAAGGAAAAAATCAAATAAATGATATACCGGTAGTTGGGAATATTAGTCAATTAACTGATATACTCAATAAAAATAAAATTGAAGAAGTGATAATAGCAGCGGAAAATCTGGATGCGGATGAAATTTTAAATATGGTTGCAAAAATAGATAAATACAAAATCCCTATCAAATTGATCCCTGATTATTATGAAATTTTATCCGGATACCGAACATCACATATTTACGGAATTTCATTGGTTAGGTTTGTTTCTTCCACAATGAAAACCTGGGAATGGATTGTCAAGAGACTGATTGATATTTTATTTTCTCTATTTGTTGTTATAATATTTATGCCAGTATGGTTGATTGTAGCAATTATTATTAAAATCGATTCATCTGGACCTGTATTGTATTCACAGGTTCGTTCAGGCAGAAATAAAAAAGAATTCAAAATTTTTAAATTCCGTTCTATGACAAAAGATGCTGAAAAATCAGGAGCACAATGGGCGCAAAAAAACGATATGCGAATTACAAAAGTCGGTAATTTTCTTAGAAAATCCGGGATTGATGAAATTCCTCAATTTATCAATGTATTAATTGGTGATATGAGTGTCGTAGGTCCACGTCCTGAACGTCCGGTTTTTATAATAGATTTAGAAAACCAGGTTGAGTTTTATTCACGTAGATTATTAGTCAAACCCGGCATTACAGGATGGGCGCAATTAAAATATAAATATGATGAAAGTATTGAAGATGTTAAAAGAAAAGTAATGGATGATCTTTTTTATATTAGAAATATGTCTGTAGCCCTGGATATTAAAATAATTACTCAAACGGCTTTAACAGTTTTTCATAAGTGGAAATTACACCATTAAACTATAGAAAAATTTAAATATAATACTAAATTTAGCCAGGATTGAGTATAATTAATTTTCATTAAAACATCTCGGAGAAAATATGTTAGACATTAAACAAATAAGATTGGAACCGGAAAAATTCCGCTCCGGATTACGCGCAAAAAATGCGGAAGACAAACTGGATAGTTTGCTGGCTCTTGATGAGCAACGGAGAAAATACATTACCAAAGCTGATGATCTAAAATCCCTGCGAAATACAGTTTCAAAAGAAATCGGAGAACTCAGAAAAACCAAACAATCGGCAGATGAAAAAATAAAAGAAATGCGCGAAGTAGGTATTCAAATTAAAACTCTTGATACCGATATTAAAGACGTTGAAAACAAAATAAACCAGGTAATTACTACATTCCCTAATATTCCTCATAAATCTGTTAAAATTGGTAAATCAGAAGAAGATAATGAAACAGTAAAAAGTTGGGGAAAAAAGCCAATTTTAGATTTTAAATTAAAAAATCATTTGGAACTGTCTGATGATCTTGGTGTACTGGATTTTGCAAGATCATCAAAAATTTCCGGCTCAGGATTTCCACTATATATGGGTAAAGGTGCAAGATTAGAAAGAGCTCTGATAAACTTTATGCTGGATTTTCATGCTGAAAAACATGGATATACAGAAGTTTTTCCACCTTTTCTTGTGAATCGTGATTCAGCCTTCGGCACCGGACAGTTACCAAAATTAGAAGAAGATATGTACTTAACCACTCTGGATGATCTTTTCCTGATTCCTACGGCAGAAGTTCCGGTAACAAACATTCATAGAGATGAAATTCTATCTGAAAAAAAACTTCCTATCAAATACACAGCCTTTTCCGCTTGTTTTCGTCGTGAAGCAGGCTCCTATGGAAAAGACACCCGGGGATTATCAAGAGTACACCAATTTAATAAAGTTGAGATGGTACAATTTGTAAAACCTGATGAATCATACGAAGTTCATGAACAATTACTTAAAGATGCTGAAGATATTTTACAAGCCCTTGGATTGCATTACAGAGTCCTAAACCTTTGTTCCGGTGATTTGAGTTTTGCAGCTGCCAAGTGTTATGATATAGAAGTCTGGGCTCCGGGTTCAGATAAATATTTCGAAGTTTCCAGTGTTAGTAACTTCGAAGATTTTCAAGCCAGACGAGCAAATATCAGGTATCGCAGAGCCGACAATAACAAGGTGGAATTTCTTCACACTCTCAATGGCTCGGGAGTGGCAACACCCCGCTTAATGATCGCACTTTTGGAAACTTACCAAACCAATGAAGGGACAGTAGTAATACCTGAAATTTTACATCCATACACAGGATTCACAACAATTAGCAACAACGAAATTTAAATATGATGAAATATATAAGAACTATCGGTATTTTTTTAATAGCAGGATTATGGTCCTTTTTTTCCATTGTATTGCACCCATTCGATAAAAATGGTTTTATCCATGGCAAAATAATGTATTGGAGTTCCAGAATAATTCTCTGGAATTGTGGAATCAAACTTAATATAAATGGTAGCGAAAACCTGGAAAACATATCCCCGGCTGTTATTGTTATGAATCATGAAAGCGCACTTGATATTCCTGTTATTACAGCATGTCTTACAATTCAATCCCGTTTTATGGCAAAAAAGGAATTATTCAGAGTTCCCTTTTTCGGATGGGCTTTATCTCTGGGAAAACATATTTCCATTGATAGAAAAAATGCGAAAACCGCAATTCGTTCCATTAATAAAGGCGCAGCAATCCTGGTTAAAAAAAAGTTTAGTATTATTGTTAGCCCTGAAGGAACCCGAAGTCCGGATGGTCAAATTGGGAAATTTAAAAAAGGTGCCTTTTATATCGCAAAAGAATTTGACCTGCCAATAATCTCAATAACCATGATGGGAAATAGATATTGCGTTCCAAATAAAAGTATTTTAGCTATTCCCGGGAAAATTGATGTAATAATTGACCCACCAGTAAGTGTTTCTGATTTTGATTCCTTAACTGATTGTATTAATTCTGTACATAGTACAATGGTGATGCATAAAGAAAAATACGAATCCGATCGATTAAAGGGAAAAGTTGCTTAATTGTAAAATTAATCATGTATGCGAACCTTCCTGCCAGCTTACTCAAAGTGAGCGAAAACTATATTATTATTGGATCAATCAATTATTTCCTCTTGACCACCTAAAAACAAGTTGCGGAAAAACACTTAGTATATTATCTGCAGGTCAAAGAAACGAACTTGAAGGACCGGATTTTCATAATGCCAGGATATTTATCGATGATAAATATCTTGAAGGTAGTATTGAAATGCATATTAAAAGTGAAGACTGGTATAGTCACAAGCATGAGCAGGACCCAAATTATAATAATGTCATTTTACATGTTGTATCACAAAATAATCCTAACATTGAAATAAAGACTCTGGCAAAGAATAAAATTCCAACTTTTATTCTCGACACCAAATACAAAAATTTACCTGAAAATAAATTTAAATGTGAGAATTGGAAAAATTTTTCCTGGGAAGAGGCCAAAGAAACAATAAATCATTATGCAGCAATAAGATTCCAACGCAAATGTATCAAAAGCCGTGATTTTCTATTAAAAACTGATGCAGAACAATATTATTACGCCGGACTTTTCGACGTATTTGGATTTAGCCAAAATCGGGAAGCTTTTGTTTTATTGGCAAAATATCTACCTATCTCATTAATTTACAAAATTCTAAAAGAGACATCTCCGGATCAGCAAATACCAACTCTTGAGGCTATATATTTTGGTACTGCTGGATTTTTGACTAATAAGAAATATTCACGTTTTTTGACTAATCCACAATATTTACAAGGTCTGAATAGAAGATGGAAAAAAATTTCAAATAAATATTCTATGACGGAATACAATGATTTAAAATTCCATTTCGCCGGAAGCAGGCCTTCAAATCATCCTACCAGACGTATAGCTGCTCTGACACAAATAATTGGAAAAACCTATCCTGCATTTCCGGGTCAAATATGGATAAATCAGATTATTTCCGGCAAATCTATAGATCAAATTCTAATTTGGGCTGAAAATACTTTTCAACAACCAGAAGGACTTTGGAAAAGCCATCCATTATTTTCATTTCAACCCGGCAAAGTTCTCGTGGGTAAAGAGCGACTTTTGGACCTTTTCTCCAACCATCTCCTTCCCTTTGCCTGGGCAATAGGCTCAGTTAAAAAAAACAAACTCCTCATGGACAACGCTACTGAAATTGCCAAAAGAATTCCTAAAGCTGCGATTTATTCCCAAATATCCAAATTCCTATCCAGACTCTCAATAAATGCATCAAAAATTGATACAAACTATATTAACCAGGGTGTACTGGAATTTATTCATAAATTTTGTTCTTTAAACATTTGCAACCTTTGTCCTTTGGAGAAATATGCCAATCACAAATAAAATTATTTCACGGGAAGAAGCAAAAAATATCGCTTTAAGTTTAAAAAATTCCGGAAAAACAATAGTATTTACTAATGGATGTTTTGACATTTTACATGCCGGGCATATTGAACTACTGGAAAAGGCAAAATCCTTTGGCGATATTTTAATTCTTGGTCTTAATACAGACAAATCTATTAAAATTATTAAAGGTGAAAATCGTCCTTTAAATATACAAATTGACCGAGCCCGGGTAATCGCAGCTCTTGAACTTGTTGATTATGTTGTTTTGTTTGACGAATCTACTCCCTGCGAAATAATATCAAAAATTAAACCTGATATTCATGTAAAAGGCGGTGATTATGATCCCACCGACTTTGAAAACATGCCTGAAGCGGAAGTAATTAATGAATATGGTGGTAAAATCGAAGTTGTTCCCTTATTAAAAACCAAATCAACAACTAACATAATTAAGAAAATATCCAAATTACAATAGATACTACAATCCATATAAGTTATTAAATATAAGAGCATTAACAATAAACCATTTTATGGTTATAATAGATTAAATTTTCTTGATTTATTATAGGATTGAATATAAATTTTGCAGTATAATACTTCATAGAGTATTAAATTTTTTTGAGGGGATTTTTAAAATTTAAGACTGGTACTAAAAACTCATAAAACTAGATTCTTATTTAAATAAAGGTTTTGATCTAATGCAAAAATTTACAAAAAAAATATTTTCTGTTTTATTAATTCTAATAATCACATTTTCAGGATATGCCGGAACTCTGGATTCAAGTATGCAAACAGTTATCACAAATTTAAAGGCGGCTGTAGATTATGATACTCCGGATTTGTTTGATCTGCTATTTGAAGAAGCAAAAACTTATTATGTTGAAGCTTTGATTGCAGATCATTTTAAAGATACATCTGAAGTAAAATTTTGTATAGACCGATCCCTGGAAATTATTGCCCAGATAAGTGAAATTGACAGTCTGACAATGTTACAGAAAGATGATTACAATCGTTTCTATGAAAAATTCAGTGAAGATTTGCAGGAAAGCATGAACTATCTAAATGGAGACTCAGGCACTTACAAATCGGCTTCGATCAGAGAAAAAATTAGCGAAGCTGTATCTGAAACAGTTACTCTTTATAATGATACACTTGAAATATTAGAAGATCGTCATGGACACTTTCCAATTGTCACATCAAAAAAAATCAAACGAATTATTGAATATTTCCAGACCAAAGAAAAAAAACGTTTCCAGGGATGGATAGACAACTCCGGTCTATATAAAGATCTTATGATACCAATTTTAACATCAGAAGGACTACCGGAAGAAATTTTTTATTTAGCCCTGATAGAAAGTGGATACAATACAAAAGCTTACTCCTACGCCCATGCTGCCGGTCCGTGGCAATTCATTGCCGCTACTGGTGCAAGATATGGACTAACACGTAACTGGTGGATGGACGAAAGACGTGATCCTATTAAATCAACCAAAGCTGCAGCAAAATATTTGAGTGATCTTCATGACATGTTTGGTGATTGGTTTTTAGCCCTGGCCGCCTATAATTGCGGTGAAGGAAGAGTGCGTAGAGCAATCCGTCTCGAAGGTACCAAGGATTATTGGAAACTTCGCTCTCTGCCTAAACAAACCAGAAACTATATACCTACAATGATGGCGGGAATGATAATAGCAATGAATCCGGAAGATTACGGATTTAAAAACAATCCTAAAGATACATGGAGTTGGGATGAAGTTACAATTGACAAAAGCTATGAACTTTCAACTATTGGAAAGGCGATCAATCTTTCAACAGAGAAACTGGTTGAGTATAATCCTGAATTGAGAAGATTTATCACTCCACCGGACGCAAAACAATATGTTTTGCGTGTTCCTCCGGGTAAAGGTAAACTCCTTGAACAAAAACTCAAAGAACTGCCGGTACAGGATTCCCACCCGGAATTTATTACTCATAAAGTATACCGTGGACAAACATTAAGTTATATTGCCAGAAAATATGGTACTAGTGTATCAGCAATTGCAGCTGCCAATAATCTCAGAAGCCGAAACCGGATTTCCATCGGACAGGTTCTGCGTATTCCTCAGACACGTAACTATTCTTCCAATTATACAAAACCTAGTGGAAAGTATAAATATCACTATGTTAAAAAAGGCGAAACTCTAAGTGAGATTGCTGAAAAATACAACATGGGTCTTAGCGTAATCCGTTCCTGGAATAATCTTTATGGCAGAAGATTTTTACAAATTGGCCAAAAATTAAAAGTATCCTCAACTCCTGCTCCTAAAGTGACAGCTAAAAATACACCCGACGGAAAACGAAAAATTATACATACAGTTAGAAGAGGTGAAACTTTGATTGAAATCGCTGATCGTTATGATGTCTGGGTTAAAAATTTGCGATCCTGGAACAATATCAGAGGTAGCATGATCCGGGTAGGACAAAAAATTATTATTTATAAAAAAATATAGTTGATTTATTTATGAAAAAATCAGATAAAAGAATAACCATAACTGTAATATCCATTCTTTTATTATTTTTCTTATTATTTTATGCCGGAATAAAAAGCAACAATAATGATTCGGGAATTTCTATATCTGATAATCGTATCGGAGTGGTTGATTTAAAAGGAATTATTTTATCCCCTTACAAAATCTCAGAGCAGCTTCAAAAATTCCAGCAACGAGACGATATTAAAGCAATTATTCTTCGCATCGATTCACCTGGAGGCGGTGTTGCTGCATCACATGAGATCTATGCTGCTGTAAAAAACGTAAAAGAATCGGGAAAACCAATCTTAGCCTACATCGCCGGTACTGGTGCATCCGGCGGATATTATGTTGCTCTGGGCGCTAATACAATTTTGGCAAATCCTACAAGTATCACTGGAAGTATTGGTGTGATTATCAATATTCCCAGAATTTCCGAATTAATGAGTAAAATTGGCGTCGATCAAAAAGTAATAAAAAGTGGAAAATTCAAAGATATTGGCTCACCTTATCGCGAATTGTCCGCTGAAGATAGTTTGAGATTTCAGTCAGTAATAGACGATTTATACGACCAGTTTCTAAATATTATTGTTGTAGAAAGAGGTATTATAAAAAATGACTTGAAAAAAATTGCAGATGGGCGTATCTTTACAGGCTATCAGGCTTTTGATTTAGGATTGGTAGATACATTAGGAACTTTTCAGGATGCAATTTCAGTCACAGCAAAGATGGCTGGGATTACAGAAAAGCCAAAATTAGTTTTTTCAAAAAAGAAAAAATATACTATGTTTGATTTATTATTTTCGGATATTGAAGAGGTTTTTTCTTTAATCTCTCATTTTCCAGTAATTCATTATTTATGATCTCTGAGGAGAAATTGAAGTGACTAAAGCAGATATTATTAATAAAATTGCCAAAGAAACCGGACTATCAAAAATGGATACAGAAGTTGTTGTTGATGGCTTTTTGTCTACAATCATGGAAGCCCTACACGAAGGGAAAAGAGTTGATTTTCGAGGTTTTGGAAACTTCTCACTGAAAATAAGGAAACCAAAAATAGCCAGGAATCCGGGAACAGGCATGGAAATTAAACTACCAGAACGAACTGTTCCGTTTTTTAAACCATCTAAACTATTCAAAGATAGTATTATTAAAAAATTTAACAATTGAGAAATATAATTATTAAAGGAGATTACCAAAATGCCTTGTGGTAAAAAAAGAAAAAAAAGAAAAATCGCGACCCATAAGAGAAAAAAAAGACTCAAAAGAGATCGTCATAAAAAGAAAAAATAAATTGTCTTTTTAGCATTAATTATATTAGTGGCGTTTTTGACATTTTAATGTCGACGCCACTTTTTATTTTTTTAGTATATTTTTATGAGTCAAAAATCAAAATCAGGAAGACTCATCAATGGAAAACAAAATTTACACAGTATCCGAACTCTCCTTCCAAATTAAAAAAGTAATAGAGCAGTTTATCGCTCCTGTCTGGGTTGAGGGAGAGATTTCAAATTTTGTACAAAGTCGGGCTGGTCATATTTATTTTTCACTCAAAGACCAGGAAGCAATGATACGTTGCACAATCTGGAAAAATACTGCCTACTCCCTACCCTATCAAATTCAAAATGGAATGCGGTTTGCCGTCAGAGGTAATGTTACTGCTTACAAAGCTCAATCCCAATATCAGATCAATATCAGAGAAATCAGACCGGCCGGAATTGGCAACTTGCACCTGGCATTCGAAGAATTAAAACAAAGGTTGAAAGTTGAAGGATTATTCGATGAAGCAGCTAAAAAACCAATTCCATCATATCCAAATAGAATCGGTGTTGTTACCAGCGCTACAGGTGCAGCTATACAGGATATTCTCAGGATAAGTGAACGACGGAATCCTGCAGTACAAATTGTGATCTTTCCGGCCCAGGTCCAGGGCCATGGAGCAGCGGAAACAATTGTCAAAGGAATCAGAACATTTAACAAACTAAATAACGTTGATTTAATTATTATTGGACGTGGCGGAGGTTCGCTGGAAGATTTGTGGGCTTTTAACGAAGAAGTTGTTGTCAGGGCAATTTCTGAATCAGTTTTACCAATTGTGAGTGCTGTAGGTCATGAAGTAGATTTTACTTTATCGGATTTTGTATCTGATCTTTCGGTCCCTACACCTTCGGCCTCAGCAGAAATGACAATTCCGGAATTAAAAGAGATTACAACATCTCTGGAGCATTACCAGTATAGATTCGGTCGCCATATATCTCTCACAATTGAACAATATAGAAATGAAATTGACAAGATAATCAGAAGACTAAAACTTATCAGCCCTTCCGAAATTCTCAAACAGCGCTGGCAAAGAATTGATGAACTGGAAATGCGCCTGAAAAATTCAATTCATGTACAATTAAAAAATTACAATCAACGAATAAATTCCGTTAAAAATGTACTGTCTGCCTTTAATCCGAAATCTATTTTAAAAAGAGGCTACACAATAATTTATGAACACGAAAAGAAGAAAATTCTTAAATCCTGTAAAAAATTGGAAAAAAACTCTAAAATAAATATTGAATTTTTTGACGGTAATGCTGAATCAGTAATTCTTAAAATAAACAAGAAATAGTACAAGGATAAAATAATGGCTAAAACTAAGAAAAAACCACTTGAAAAATCATTAAAAAGGTTGGAAGAGATACTCCAGGTCATGGAATCCGGAGAAATAGAACTTGAAAATTCCATAAAACTATTTGAAGAAGGTATGACACTTGTCGATGATTGCCAGAAACAACTTCAGGTATTTGAAAAGCGGGTTAAAATTCTGAAAGAAAAACCAGGCGACAAGTTTATAGAAGAAAATATAGAATAATAAATTTAACATTTCTGGAGAAAATGTTGTGAAAATTGGTATACAATTACACCCTGATTTTATAAGATTAAAAGATATTTTTCTGGAATTAATCCATTTTTTAGAAATTAGGAAACACGATCTGATTTTTCCAGATTATACACCTAAACAAATATTTAAAGAGCCGTCACGCTTTACCTTTTTACCTGAAAAACAAATGACAGCAAAAATCGATGCTATGTTTAGTATTGGCGGAGATGGAACATTTCTTGGAGCAGCCAAAATAGTAGCAGGAACAAGTAAACCGGTTTTGGGAATTCACCTTGGTGGACTGGGTTTCCTGGCTGATGTTTCATTGAGTAATTATAAAAACCGCCTAACTACCTTTTTCAATGGTAATTATAAGATTGAAAAAAGAAGTGTATTATCAGCAAAAATAAAATCACAAAATTCTAAAGAATACTATGCATTTAACGAATTTTTAATAAATAAAGGTCATATTTCCAGTATGATAAAGATTAAAACCTTTGTTGATGATGATTATTTGAATACTTACAGATCAGATGGATTACTAATTTCTACACCTACCGGCTCAACTGCTTATTCTCTCTCGGCTGGAGGACCAATTATAACTCCTCACCTGAACGTAACGACAATAACTCCGTTATGTCCCCACAGTCTTTCAGCCAGGCCTGTTGTTATTTCTTCAGATCAGACTGTAACTGTTGAATGTTGCGATTTAAATAAAGATGTGTCCCTTGTAGTTGATGGACATGAACGGATTTCACTTGCTAATGATAAAAAAATATCAATAAAAAAAGCCGATTTCTTTTTAAATATCGTAAGATTCGAAGATGATTCTTTTTTTCAAACCCTCCAAAAAAAACTAAATTGGGGTATTGATAGCCGGGGAAAATAGTTTCCTAAATTTATAACAGATATAATTACTTTATCAAACAAGGTACAAAAATGAGATGTAAAGAAAAAAAAGGGATTACTAATATCGCATTAGTTGCCCATGATAATAAAAAAGATGATATGGTAAAATGGGCTAACGTTCATAAAGATATTTTAGCAAAATATAAATTATTTTGCACCGGAACTACTGGTATTTTACTTGAAAATAAAGTAGGGTTAAAAATAACTAAACTCCAGAGTGGACCATTGGGAGGCGATCTCCAGATTGGAGCTTATATTAGTGAAAGAAAAATTGATCTGCTAATTTTTTTCTGGGATCCTTTGGAAGCCCAGCCTCATGATCCGGATATTAAAGCATTACTCAGAATTGCTGTAGTCTGGAATATCCCTATAGCATGTAATAAAGCAACTGCAAATTTCATAATAACATCAAAATTAATGAGTGAAAAATACTCCTATGATGAACCTGATTACCAAACATATAAAAATCGAAATATACAAAAAGCATAAAATTTTGGATATTCTTAAATGCAAGGGACATTAATAAACATAGTAGCGGTATTAATTGGAAGTTTTATAGGCCTCATTTTACATTCCAAATTACCAAAAAAAATTACAACAATTGTTTTCCAGGGTATAGGCCTCTTTACCCTATTCCTTGGTTTTAATATGGCTTTAAAAACTGATAATTTTCTGCTTATGATTTTCAGTATTGTAATCGGTTCGATTATCGGGGAAGGCATAGATATTGATAAACAATTGGATAGATTCAGTACTTTCATAAAACAAAAATTTAAACTTAAGAATGAAAAATTCAGCGAGGGTTTTATTACTGCTTTTTTGCTTTTTTGCATGGGCTCAATGACCATTTTAGGAGCTTTTGAAGAAGGATTCAGTGGAGAAACAAAAATACTTCAGGCAAAATCTCTTTTAGACGGATTTTCATCAATTGCCTTATCATCTGGTCTTGGAATCGGGGTCATCTTTTCCATCATTCCATTGTTGATCTACCAGGGTGGTTTAACTCTTATGGCAAGCCATTTAAAAGATTTTATATCTCTGGATGTGATAAATGAATTATCCGCTGTCGGAGGAATATTACTTATCGGAATGGGAATTAATATTTTGGAGATAAAAAAAATTAAAGTTATCAATATGTTGCCAGCACTTTTAATATCAATTATTCTGGCAATTATATTTATTTGAATATTATTTCTAACCTGTGATTTTTAGAAAGTATTGTTACAAATAGCATTAATAAATACCCTCTGCTTTCTACTTTATTCACTACCGGGTTTTTAGATGATCAGAAAAGATTTTTCTGATCAAAGTACTTCCAATTCAAAACATCAATCAACAACTATTCGGAAAAATTTGAAATCAATTTTATTTCAAATTCCTTTTCTAAATATTTATCATAAGCAATTATAAAATTTTTAACAATAAACGAAATTTTTACATTTTCCTTTTGAGATAATTCTTTCATTTCTCCTTTAATTTTAATCATTACTGTTCTCCCTGATGGAATAATAACCTCATCAGGGTATTCAAGATTTTGATTATTAATGTTATTTTTTATAAGTGTCATATCAATTTCCGATTTATTCCTAATCTGGAAAAAAGCACTTTTCTCATCATTTATAATAATATTTTTCTTCTTAACTTCAATACATTCGTCAAACAAGGGTTTTAAAAATTGCTCTTTCCCAAGTATTTTATCTTCATAATAAGCGGCTGTTCTCCTGTTTTCAAGAGCTTCACGGATAGCAGATTTGGTTCTGGCTTTCGCAAAGACCAGAGTAATCGGTCGATGAAACATTTTACTTTCATTATCATACTTCAATCCTGTTGGGGAATGAACATCTGAATTGCAAAATATGATTAAATCCTTTTCCAAAGCCCATTTAAACGCCAAAGGATAATAAGTTAATACATTAACAATTTCAATTCCATGGATCATTTTATCGTTATAAATTTTTTCCTGGAAATCACGCCAGATTGGAATTTCGTCTTTTTCCCGCCAACCGGGATGATTCCAAAAGACAATAGCATTTTGATTATTAGCTTCTTTTATTGCATCGTACGGGTCAATAATATTCAGTGCTTCAACATCATTAATAAACAGAGTATTAAAATGACCTGGAGGAATTGCTTTAGTAATTTCTCCGCCTTTAATGAGAATAATATCCAGTTGCTTCGCCCGGTTTGTAGCGATTTCATAGGACCGGTTTCGATTTGTATTTACATCATTTTTGTGAGGTAGATATTCAACATGATCCGTAATTGATATTACATCTAAACCATCTATCCAGGCCTCTTCAACCCGTACAGTCGGCCAGACATATCCATCTGAAAAAACGGTGTGCATATGAAAATCAGCCTTCAGTGTTTTATATTCCAGAATATCTGGAATATTAATCTCTTTTCGGACATCAGGTTGTCCAAAAGAAATGGTACAATACAAAAAAATAATAATCAAAATTTTGTTTCTCATTTATAGATCCTTTCCTATTATGGTTATCGGATATTCCTAATTTACTAGCATCGCAACAGTTAACGGCAGTCAAAACTGACATAAAATCGGCAGTTTAAAATGACATGAAAAAGTAAGAAATTTCCCTG